>CAYWSS010000037.1:0-16424 GCA_964460505.1 uncultured Caldilineaceae bacterium
GTGGATTCCCGCTTAATACGTGCGGGAATGACAGGGGGGCTGAATGGTTACATTTAATCGGTATAATGTCTATTTTCTAAAAAACTATAGCCCCGGCAGCAATCACTACTTTATCGGAGGGCTGGTCGATGTTGATTAGCGGGATGCAACGCACGCCGGCCTCAATTAATCCCTTTGCAGATTTGGGCAGAAAGCCATGGGCCAGCATATCTATGCGGGTATCTTTATCTTTGGTCAGCAATATGTTGTGATATTCGTCCAGCGCTTTTGTCTCGATATTCATGTCAGCCAGGCTGCCTGTGGCCACCCCGCAATATTTACACACCGCCCATGAACCGGGGCGCCACATCGTTTGCACGCTTGCTCCACTTTTAGATGCTCCCTGTACTCGGTAGATTCATTATTTGTCTGGATTGTAGGTCAAACTGTTAGTTTGACTCAAACAAACTAACAGTTTGTTCTACAATAAGCTGTTTTGGGCAAGGCGAAGTGCCATTGTGTAGCCCGCTCCCCGCCAAATTTTCCCCGGTTAATGGCTTGCTCCAGACTTTGGCTGCGCCAATATTCTGCCAAAAAGTGGGAGATAAACGCATCTCCACAACCATTGGTATTGCCCTGCACCGCCACCGCGTCAACCTCGTAAAATTTCGATTGGAATGAAGCAGGGGTCAATGAATTAAAAACCAGGATACCACGCTCTCCCAGCGTTATTACCACCAGCGCCTTCTTTGCCCCGGCAAGTTGCCGGATTGCCGAAATTGCAGGGTCTGCCGGATTGCCTTTCCAGCCAATAAAAGCAATATCCAGATGCTCAAATATCCCGGCAAATGACTCAGGCGTAAATCCCCGGAACGAGAGAAAGTCAGCAGAAACAAGCGCGTTGCCCAACATCCCTGCCCGGCTTACCCGCAAAAATTCCGGGGCAACGCCGTCGGCCAAAACCAGGTGCAGATGCTCTGCCCGAGACAGGGCGGCTTCCTCCGGCGGGGTGAGGCAAAAATCCTGCCAAACGCCCATCACATAATTAGCCATCCTGGCCTCGCCGGCCGGCTGCACGTTAATTTCTATTGAAGCAGATGGGCCATTGCCAATGATTGAATCGGCAAGAATTGAAATGTGATTTTTGCGAAAGAATTGCAGAAATGTCTCCGCATGCTCCCGGCCAATGCGGGTGATGAGCAGCGGGTTGCTGCCCAATTGCCGCAGATGGAAGGCATTGTGTAATATGCCGCAGCCGGGCCGCAGGATGCCTGTTTGGGTGTAAATATCTAAACAGGCCACGCCAAGTAAAATGTTTTTCATTGCGGGTGCTACAAACCTTCAAGCGGAGCCAGACGCTCTTCTTTTAGCTCCAAAAACCTATTGTAGCGCACTTCTATAACTTTGCTCATTTGCCAAAAAGCCTCGATAGAAAGATGGCTGCATCCCTCTTTTAAGTACCAGTCATTCATGGTGGGCAAAGAAGTGAGGAGTGCGGGGTCGTGGACAGGCACCACCGCCGGATTAAGCATAAAGCCGGGGCTGGCTGGCTCTCTCACTTGCAGCAGATAATTGCCCCTAAAGCCTCTGGCCCGGGGCAGTTGGTGGGTTTGGCCGGTGTTCAAATCGATGAGTGCCGCATCCCCGGCGGGGGTTTCGGTAACAGCCGGCCAGTCCGGGTCATCGACCAGCTCTGAAATGATGCGGCGGATGGAGATGTCCTGATAGTGATTCAGGTGGGTGTGCGGCTGCCGGTAAGACTCATCGTGCACATTGGTGATGTTGTCATCGAAGACGTTGCCGCAATGGAACACCAGGAAATTCACAATTTCCGGGTGATCCCGCAAGTATACCCGGTATCCCTGTTCATATTCGGCAATGGCCTCGCTGACAGGCACAATTTTGCCGCGCACGTAATGGCCTATGCGCCAGTTGCCGGCCCCAAACCGGCTGTTGAAAAAGCCTTCCCAATTGGATTTTTTCTCGCCGGCGTGGCCGGGCAACCCGGCCGGAATCCAGATATTTTTCATGGATTCCTGCGCAGCCGCATTAATTTCTTGCCACCAATTATTTCTATTCACCAAAAAAATTACTCTTGTGGATTTAGAATCTCTGCCAGAGATTCCCCACTACTTTGCTTTGCTTCATCAGTGGCCGGCTGCAAAACCAGGGCAACTTCGTACAAACCTTCGGCGGTTTCCTCAAAATTGTATTGAGAGTTCGCCTGGTGCAACGTGTCGATATATTCCTGAGGAATGGCATCAACGCCGTGCCACGCGCCGGCAATGGCGCAGGCAATCGCGCCCACGGTATCGGCATCGCCGGAGAGCGCCGCCGAGAAGACCGCGGTGTCCACCGGATTTCCATTGGCCATGGCCAGCACGCCAAAGGCAGCGGGCACCGAGTCGGGCACAGCCAGGGTAGAGCCGATGAGGTCGTAC
Organism: uncultured Caldilineaceae bacterium; assembly: GCA_964460505.1. Classification (GTDB taxonomy): domain Bacteria; phylum Chloroflexota; class Anaerolineae; order 4572-78; family J111; genus J095. The sequence goes on from CAYWSS010000037.1 coordinate 2,421, forward strand.
AAATTCTGTATCCGGTCGCGTTCAGTCAAATTTCCGTCTGTGGCCAACTGAACGGCAAAATCTATTTTTCGGCTAATGGAGGCCCCCATCCAGGATGCGCCGTAACGCAACCCGACATCCGCGCCCCACACGGCCACATTAATAATATCTTCCAGAGTTGTATCCGGGGTCATTGCCCGGGAAATTGCGGCCGCTACGGCGCACGCGCCGGACAGGGCCACATCGGTAAAATGGGTGGGCGTGCAGGCAATTACCGCGTCTTCCACGGCACCTTCAGGGTCTCCGGGGTGAATCAACCCAATGGGGCTAATACGCATAGCGCCGCCATTGGTATCGCCGCGAAGGCCGGTGTGGTGGGGGTCTCCGCCGGCTTTGAGCGCCGTTACGGCCCGCCGGGTGCTGGGGCCAACATACGGCGAGTTATCGCCATCGACCTGGTCGTACCAATTAATAATTGCGTTGGCCGCGCCCGGCACAGTGATTTTTCCATCGGCAATGATGGCCTGGGCCAGGGCCATAGCTTGCTGGGTATCATCGGTAACCTGGCCGGCGCCAAACCCGGCGTGTACGGGGTGGTCATCGGGGGCGGCTACCAATGTATCAATCCAGCCGCTAAACCGTTCCCAGGTTTGGTTTGGTCGAAGGGAAGCAGGCATGGCCCAGGCATCACCCAATGCCTGACCGTACAGCCCGCCAAGAATATGCGAAAAAGCAAACGTTTCGAGATGCATTTAAATTGCCTTTTGTTCGACTTCGATTTTTTCCTGAAATTTACGGGCATTGGCCGTAATTTGCGCTTGACGGCGAATATTGTAGATGACCAACGCGGCAATGGTGACAATGGGCGGAATCATGGTAATCAACTGGCTGGGAATATCCAGCGTGCCCAGTTGAGCTTCCAATGCGCCGGCTGCCCCAAAAATTAATGCGGCAATCAGGGTGCCGATGGGATTTTTGTTGCCCAAAAATACGGCGGCCAGGGCTATAAAACCACGGCCGGCAGTCATGTTGGCCTGAAACAGGGTCAGGTAGCCCATGCTCAAATTTATTCCGCCCAAAGAGGCCAGCAGCCCGCTTAGCAGCAAGGCGATGTACCGAACCCGTTTGACCGGTATCCCCACCGATGCCGCGGCATCGGGATTTTCACCCACGGCCCGCAGGTGGGTGCCCAGCGGGGTGCGGTACAGGAAAATCCAGACCAGCGCCACCGAAATAAAGGCAGCGTAGGTCATGACATTATAGCCGCTTAAATTTTCACCGTTAAAGAGTTGGTTTACCACGGGAATGTTGTTGATAAAGGGAATAACGACGTTGGGCATGGCCGGGCTGGCCAAAGTAGAGGTGCTGCCTTTGTCGCCGGTGAGGGCAAACATAATAAAAACGGTTCCCCCGGCGGCCAGGATGTTGATGCCCAACGCGGCCAGAATAATATCCGCGCCAAGCTCAAGGTGAAAAAAGGCAATGAGCCAGGATAACATCAGCCCGGACAGAATCCCAACCAGACACCCCAACCAGGGATAAACCCACACCGGCAGGCCGGGGAACCAGATTGGCCCCAACGCACCGATGGCCACCCCAAAAAAGGCGGCACTGAGCATAATGCCTTCCAGCGCAATGTTAATTACGCCGGCCAGCTCAGAGAGCAATCCCCCCATTGCCGCCAAAATCAGCGGGGTAGAGGCGCGAATGATGGTGGCGATAAACGCCGCCGAAAAGATGCTGGCTAATACGGTTTCAAACGACATCGGCGGCCCCCTTTTCCAGAATAACTTCGGGAGATTGCCGCCGCCGCCACCACTCCTGTATCAGCGGCACAATGCGTTCAGCGGTAATAAACAAGATGATGATGGCCTGAATAATCATCACCACCTCACGGGTTACATCGGAGGAGCGCTCCATAATTTGAGCGCCGGTGCGTAAGTAGCCGTAAAACAGGCCGGCGACAGGCACAAACCTGGGGTCGTTGCGGGCCAGCAGGGCCACCACAATGCCTTCAAACCCAATGCCCAGCGACAGGTTGAGCGTGAGCTGTTTCAACAGGCCCATCGACAGGTGCGCGCCGGCCAATCCGGCTAAAATTCCACTGACAGCCATGCTCAGGGCCACCACACGTTTGGCGTTAATGCCGCCATATTCGGCAAATTTTATATTGGCCCCCAACACCCTGATTTCGTAGCCCAGCGGAGTGCGGGTCATCAGAAACCAGGTGGCAATAATGGCCACAATGGTAATAATGAGCATCACCGTTACCCGCGTGCCGGGAATGATGGCGGGCAAAATTGCGGAATCGGGGAAAAATTCGGTAGCCACAAAGCCGGCCGTCGGGTCTTTTAGATATTGGGTCAGCAGGAATCGATAAAGTTGAATGGCAATGACGTTAAGCATCAGGGTGCTGACAATTTCATCGGCGTTAAGATACGCCTTTAACACCCCCGGAATTAGCCCCCATAAAAATCCGGCGGTGCCGGCGGCAATCAGGGCCATGCCAATGTGAATAGCACTGGGCGCATCAATATACAGGCTGACAATTCCGGCTCCCATTGCCCCCATAAAAATTTGACCCTCGGCCCCCAGGCTGAATTGACGGGCGCTAAAGACAATAGCCACCGCTAATCCAACCAATATCAGGGTGATACTGTCTTCCATCCAGTTCCCAAAACGGTTGATGCCCCGCAGAGAAATTCCACCGTCATCAAATTTAAACTTGGGAAAGGGGCCGGTCAGCAGTTCTTTGTAGGCGTTCACCGGCTCTTTGCTGACCATGGCCGTGATGATAAATCCAATCAACAAAGCAATGAGAACAACCGCAACTATTCTGACAAGTTCAAGGAGTATCTGTTTACGTTTTTCGGTCATTGCATCTGCTCAATATCTTCGGGAGATTGTTGTTTGATGCCAAGCATGTAAAGCCCTAGCTCTTCTTCGGTTAAATCCGGCCCGTTTTCAAAGATGCCTACAATTTGACCTTTGTACATCACCGCAATCCGGTCGGCCAAACTCATCACTTCCACTAAATCGGCAGAAATAAGCAAGACAGCTGTGCCCGCGTTCCGTTCTTCTACCAGTTGACCCCGCACAAATTCGCTGGCGCCGATATCAACCCCACGGGTGGGTTGGGCGGCCACCAGCAAGGCCGGCCCCGACGAAAATTCGCGGGCCAAAATCACCTTTTGCATATTTCCACCCGACAACGACCCCATGGGTGAGTCATAGCCCGCAGCCCGGATATCGAATTTTTCCATCAGCGCTTTGGCCTGTTTCTTCATTTGAGCCGGGCTTAAAATCCAGCCTCCACGGGTAAAGGGCGGGCGAAAATAACGGTCAACCACCAGGTTTTCGGCAATGGTGGCCTCCAGGGCGACGCCGTTGGTCAGCCGGTCTTCCGGAATGTGCGCCACTTTTGCCTGCCGCACGGCCCGGGGGCCGTGCCCCAAAATCGACTGCCCCTTGACAGTAACTTTGCCGGTGGTGGCCGGTTTGAGGCCGGTCAGCGCTTCTACCAGCGAGGTTTGGCCGTTGCCCTCTACTCCGGCAATGCCCAAAATTTCGCCGGCGTACACCTCAAACGAGACATCCCGCAGGCGGGGCACACCGGTTTCTGATACGTAGCTGAGATTGCGAATTTGAGCCACCGCCTTACCACGCTGCTGTTCCGGCTTATCAATTTGAAAAAAGACCTCACGCCCAACCATCATGCGGGCAATATCTTCTTCGGTAACATCCCTGGTATCCACATCGCCGGTCACTTCGCCGTGGCGCATAACGGTTACCCGGTCGGAGATTTCTTTCACTTCCACCAATTTGTGGGTGATAAAAATTACGGTTTTCCCCTGATTTACCAGCCGGCGTACCGCTTCAAACAGGTCATCGGTTTCCTGCGGGGTCAAAACGGCGGTCGGCTCATCCAGAATTAACAGGTCGGCCCCGCGATAGAGCGTCTTCAGGATTTCGACACGCTGTCGCATACCCACCGGCGTAGATTCTACTTTGGCTGCGGGGTCAACATCCAGACCGTACTCTTTGGCCAATTTTTCTGTAATGCGGACAGACTCTTCAGAACTGATAAATTGCCCGTTTCGGGGTTCGCGGCCCAAAACCACGTTTTGGGCAATGGTAAACGAAGGCACCAACATAAAATTTTGGTGAACCATGCCAATTCCTAAATCGATGGCGTGGTGCGGGTTGTAGATTTTTACGGACTCACCGTTGAGCAGTATCTGACCGCTGGTGGGCTGCTCAAGGCCGTACAATACTTTCATCAAGGTGCTTTTGCCCGCGCCGTTTTCGCCCACAAGTGCGTGAATTTCTCCCTTTTGCACTGAAAAATTCACGTCCCTGTTGGCAACTACGCCGTTGGGGTACACCTTGATGATGTCTTTCATTTCAACAAGTGGGGGCATAGACTTACTCCGGGATCAGGAAGGAAGTAGAGGAGTAAGAAGTAGGGAGTAGGGGGATAAGGAGTGCCGTTACATCCGGTTACTCCTTACTTCTTACTTCTTACTTCCTACTCCTTACTCCTTCTTTTCCTTAAAATGCTGTATCTACGTTAATTTCACCCTTGAGAAGTTTCTCTTCGGCGTCATCAACCATTTTCTTAACTTCATCCGGAGTCGAGGCATCGTAAAATTTGTTGCGGGCCAGGCCCACGCCACCTTCGGCCACTCCCAGCGATTCGACCTCGCCGTATTTCAGCTCGCCTTTTTTATGCAGATCAAGCGCCCGGAACAGGGAGTTGTCAACATTTTTCATCATTGAGGTGAGAATACGGGCGGCCTGGTCGGGGTCGGCTTCTTCCACAATCAGCGCCTGATCGGAGTCTACGCCCAGAGCATAGCGCCCGTTTTCGGCGGCGGCTTCAAATACGCCCTGACCGGTGCCCCCGGCAATCTGGAAGACAATATCAGCCCCCTGGCCGTATTGAGCTTTGGTCAGTTCTTTGCCTTTGGCCGGGTCGTTCCAGCTATCGGCAAACTGGCGAAGCACGGTAATATCGGGGTTAGTATCTTTGGCGCCCTGCTCGTAACCCACCATAAAATCAAGAATAACCGGGATTTCCTGCCCGCCCACAGACCCAATAACAGCGTCCGGGGTCATTCCATCGATGTTTTGAGTAGTCATTGCCCCGGCGTAAACACCGGCCAGATAGGACCCCTCATTTTGCTTGTAAAGCACGGAGTATACATTGTCACATTCACAATTTTCGTAATCTACAGCAGAGTCAAAAATGATAAATTTCTTGTCCGGGTATTGGGGCGCAACCTGCTCCAGATACGACACCATTTGCCACGTTCCCACAATAAATACATCAAACTCTTCATTGGCTGCGGCATCAACCAGAGCGGGTTCCCACGAGGTTTCGTCCAGGCCGGCTTCAATGGTTTTGGTTTGAACACCCAGTTTTTTTTCGGCCTGATCCATGCCGCGTTGGGCTGAGTCAAAGAAAGATTTGTCGCCCAGCACGCCGTTAATTAAAAGAATAACCTTCAAAGGTTCTTCGCCGGAGTCTGCATCTCCGCCACCGCTGGATGCGGGCTGAGAGGAGCCGCCACAAGCAGCAACACTCAGAATAATGGTTAAAATTGTGAGCAAGCTAAATAATTTTCGGTACATTGATATTCTCCTCCAAACAAATTTATCTTTTGCTACAGACAGATCATCATAAATATTTTCATGGGACAAGATTTTGCCGGGAAATCATGTAACAACCAGCAATGGGTTAAAGGCATTACCTATCCGGCAGGAAAAGTGCGGTTGAACATTAGAGTTGTTCCTCAATAAGCAACGCAGGAAATTTATACACATTTTATTAAGGACGCAGACGAGAACAGACAAGTGCGGATATTTAAAATCTTTTTTTCCGCGTTCATCCGCGCTTGTCTGTGTTCTGCAAATGAGATACCCTTATTAGGGAACAAGTCTATTAATGTTTGAATTTTTCGGCTACATTGGCCCTCCTTTACGCAGGTTACAGGTTACAGGTTGCTTACTTGCTTGCTTCCTGCAATATTGCCGTTTGAAGCAAGCCCTTAAATTTTTGCGGGTCTACTTTTCGGATAATGTTGGTATTGGGCCGGACGGTGCTGTTAAAACGATAATCGGCAATAGTTTGTCCCCTGGCCAAAGTATGTCCCGTATCCACCGTTACCAGGCGATTTTCTTGCGCCTTCACAATGTCCGGAACCAGGGCCACCGCCGCAGCCAACGGATCGGGCCAGGCGACAACCGGGGCCGGCCACACTCCTTTTAGGTGGTTCGTCATTTTCTGTACAAATTGAGCCACCGGCGATGTACCGGCAATTATCTTTTCCCAACATTCCAAAGGTAGGACGTGCTCAAGTGTAGCTTCCCACGAGATGAGCGCCATCTCTATTTGGGCCATGCTGCACGCTTCAAAGACAATGGCCGCGGCTTCGGGGTCGGCTAAAATATTAAACTCGGTGGGCGGTGTGGCATTGCCGTGGGCATCAACGCTGCCCCCCATAACCACCAATTTTTTCAACCCTTTCAAAAAATCGGGGGCTAATCGAATAGCCAGCGCAATGTTTGTCAGCGGCCCAAGGGTAAGCAGCGTAATCTCGCCGGGATTCTGGCGAACCAAATTGGCCAAGGCCAGGCCGGCATGTCCGGCTTCAAGTTTCCGGCGGGTGGGTACCGCCGCCCCACCCAGACCATCTTCTCCGTGAATCTCAATGGCGTTAATTGGTTCGCGGCGCAATAATGACCGCTCACACCCTCGATAAATAGGGATTGCCGGCGCATTGGCCAAATCAAGCACTACCCCTACATTGCGAGTTACCTTCGCCAGCGGCACATTTCCGGCAACTGTGGTAATGGCCAACAGTTCGGCATCCGGGTGGGCCAACACCATCAGCAGGGCCACCGCATCGTCAATGCCCACGTCTGTATCAATGATAAATTTCATTATTCAAATTGTCCTGTTCGAACAACCTGTCCTTAACAGGCTCCAGGGACTCTCAAGGTTCTTCCGCACGTAAGCGAGCAATCAGATTGTCGTAAAAATTTTCCCAAAATTCACCACACTCTCTAAGGTTAACAAGCGCTGCTGTTTTTTCGCCATTGTCACCAACAACAAATTATATACCTCCCATCATCCCTTTCCTTCTACAATTACCCTTCCGGAAATATATTAAACCCGGCACGACTCGGCATTGATGGCTGCCCCCCACCAAATGGCCTCCGGCAACACCTTTCCTTATGAGGAGGGCGGCGGCAAAGGCATCTTCTTCTGTCTTAACCGGAAAACCGGCCAGTTGGGCGGCTTCCACTTCGTTGGGGGTGATGATGTCTAACAATGCCATCCTAAAAACTCCGCGCAACTATAAGCGGGGTCAACGAATGGGCAGGCAAGCTATTTCTGCGGAGTTTTCAGAATGCCATAGAAAACCCTCTCTGGAGAATTTCGGTGCAAATAACGGCCAATCCCCTTTGAACATTGGCAATATAACACCGCGAGAAGCAGGAAGATTAATGAGGCTGAAATAATGATTTCATTATAGTAGAATTAAAACAGGTGTCAAAGAGAAATAGGAGGCGTTGCTACGTTTAAAAACAAAAAGCCCGCAAAAATTTGCGGGCTTTGATTGTTCTTACGGAGCCAAACTTAAGCTTCCATTTGCATAAAGTGTTTGGCGTTGCTCCAGATTACTTTGGGTGTAATCTTAATGGGATGAACCCGGTGGGTAATTGCCCAGCCTTTCCAGAGCTTGTGAATCCACCAGTAGGCGGTATCTACTACTTTGTTACGGGGCGCTTTAACCATCAAGCGAATAAACGGCTCCAGCCAGGGAAACTCCACGCCAATGGCAAACCAGCGCTGCAAGTTTTCCATCTGGTTTCTTTCATCTTCTTCTCTGACTAAAATAGAACTGTCCCAGGCAATGGCCCCAATGTCTTCAAAGCTGCCGGCCATGTGACCATTTTGCCTGGTAAACTCGCCCAGTTCGGTAGCCGGATAGGGCTGGAACAGGAATGCATGGGCATATTTTACTTTTGCTTCGGCATTGAGACGCATTGTGGCAAAATCATCATCCAGGGTGCCGGTGGGCAGCGCCAAAATGTTGGTGGCGGTCAGGTTAATGCCGGCTTCGTCCAGCATCCGGCCTGATTCAATGATGGTTTCTTTGGACATTTTACGTTTTAACAAGCCATTGCGTAAATGGTCGTTTCCGGCTTCAATACCCAGGCTAACGGTGTTGGCTCCGGCTTTTTTCAACAACGCGATTTTTTCTGGGGTAAGTAAATTTGAACGCACGTTGGCAAAGAAAGGCAATCCCACTTCTTTGGGAAACTTATCGGCAAATTCTTCCAGCCAATCCACAAAGATAATGAACAGATCATCCAGAAAAACCACTTGCTCCAGCGGGTAATGGCCGCGCACCCAGTTTACTTCTTCAATGACGGAATCTACCGTGCGTTGGTAGCCACGCTTTTCGCGGGTGTAAATTTGGTACCAGGCGTGGTTAAAGCAGTAGGTGCAGCTATAGGGGCAGCCCCGGCTGGCCATAAAGTGTTTTATAGGGCTGTTTCGGGTAACGGCGTGCCTGCTGTATATCAGGTCGCGGTCGGGCATGGGCAGGTCGCCCAACTTGCGGATCAGGGGTCGAACCGGGTTTTTGACAACTTCGCCATCAACTTTAAACCACCAGTTCGGGATGTCGGGATGAAAGCCGCCGTTATCCAGCGCGTTGGCCAAATCAACCACCGGGCCTTCGCCCTCGCCCACGCACACCCCATCTACGCCCTGTTCGTGGATAATATCCGGGAAAAATGTGGCGTGCGGCCCCCCAAATATAGACATGGGGGCGTGGCCATTTGACGATTCCCTAATGGCCTTGTTCAGCTTAAAGTAGTAGTGTTGCGAACCGGTCATCATGCTGTAACCAACAACATCGGGCTGGTACTCTTTTGCAAATTGAACCGGGTCTTCCTGAGCGGCGATGGTTAAGGCAACATCGTGGCCGGCTTCCTTAAGGACGGCAGACATAGACATAATACCTTGTGGTTCGTAATCAATTTGTTTTTCTACCCACAATACTTTTGCCACAAAACTCCTCCTGCGGGTGCAGAAATCCCCCCGAATTTCTATCCATAAGCCCCAAGGATGTTCCTCGGGGCTGGTTTATTTTTGGTGGACATCCCGATTGGGCTGCCAAAGAACTGGTTAGATTATAGAGACGAGATTTTTTTTGTCAATTCTCGCCCCTTGTTTATAAACATTTTTATTGCTAAAGTTTATTAACGTTAGTTTATTTAATAACCAGTACCTCGCTGGTCCAGCTAATTCTCTCTTCGGCCCAACCACGGCTGGCATAGGTGTCGCTGCCTACAAAACCGTCGGGAGACCCCGGCAGGGTGAACAGTTGGCTGATGCCTTTGCCATCGGGGGTCATGACCCACACCGCCCAGATGCCACCGCGATCGCTTAAAAAGGCAATGGCATTGCCATTGGGCGACCAAACCGGCAACCCGTCCTGCGCCGGGTCTGAGGTTAAACGTTGCAGGTTGGAGCCATTGATGTTAACCACGTAAATGTCCCAATTATCCTCACGGCGAGACATAAAGACCACTTTAGAGCCATCCGGCGACAGCGATGGGGCCGTGTCGGTTTCCACGTTGCTCACGGTTTCCACATCGCCCAGGTTAGAGGAGGCCAGGCGCAACCCAAAGGCAGTGTTACCCCAGCCTTTAAACACTATGTTACCGGTAGGGCCGACCGTGGGATACTCACCTTCGCCCAAAATTGTGCCCTCGCTGCGTTCGGTGTTGCTGTCTACCTTAACCAGATGAGACTTCCTGTCTCCGGAGCGGCGGGACAAGAGGATAATGTCATTGCTGTCCGTGGCCCATGTTGGCAGTTGGTCTTCTATAGAATTAGCCGCCAAATTGCCGTTTGCGCCGGACACATCCATTGTAATCAGCCCGCGCGAACTGTTGTCCCACGAGTGGAAAGCAATCCGGGAGCCATCCGCATTAAAGGCCGGTTGGCTGGCCTGCGAGCGGAAAAATATCGATTCGGTGCTGCTGACATCGCCAAAGTAAATATCGTAGGTTTCGCCGTTAAATACCGGGTAGGCAATGGTGCCGGCCAGCGCAGAGCGAGCCACAACGCGCGGGGCAGGAATGGCCGCCGGGCGGGTGGCGGTGGGGGTAGGCTCTACCGTAGCCGTGGGCGCAACATCTGCTTCGCTGCCAAGGGCGGCCATGGGCGTACCGGCGGCCAAATCCAGTTCGCGGCGCATATTAACGTTACCCATCCCCAACACCAGCGGGGAAATATCGGCGGCGTCAAATACCAGCTCTAAATCGTAGGTGCCAATTTCAAGTTCAAACACCAGGCTGCCGGGCACGCTGCCGCCGGGGGTCAGGGCCAGGTTTTCGAAACGGTCGATGGCCCCCAACTGCTTGAGGTAGTTTTCACTGGTATTTGCGCCGGCTTCGGTAAAGATTTGCCCGCTTTTTCTATCTTTTAACGAGAAGTTACTAATAGAAAAAATAAACGGAATGTTACCGGCATTTCGCGTCCGGACGTCAATATAAAGGTAGGCGTTTTTGGTGTTGGGCGACGCCCCAAAAATAATGGGGCTGACCTGCAATTTGGAAAGTTCAACCAGCGGGATAGCCAACTGCGGCCCCGACGGGGTCGGGGTGCTGGTTGGCTCTACACTGGTACTCTGCTGGTTCAGGTTCTCGTCGGTGCCGCGCCCGGTGGCGGGTGAGGCTTGTACGGCGGCGCGGGTGCCGTCGGTGCCGGTTGTGCTGTCGCTGCCGCCGCCCAAAGACATCACCAGCAAAACGACCACAAAAACCAGCAGGGCCACTACCGCGCCGGCAGCCAATATCCAGGTGAGCATTGGCGTTTTTTTCTTTTCGGCAGCCGGGGTCGCCTTTTCCGGCTGCGTCGCTCTGGGAGGCACCGCGCTTGCTTTGGTTTCGTCCCGGCGCACCCGCGACATCACCACGGTGGATTGAGACGACATCGATTTTTCCCAGACCAGCCTGGTTTCCGCCATGGTCAACGTCTGCCGGGGTGTAATTTTGGTCCAGGTTTCGGGCTCAATCCGCTCGCCATTAATGAGAACGCCATTGGCGCTGGTGAGGTCTTTTACCTCCAGCACGTTTCCTGCCCGGCGAATTTCAGCGTGATACCGGGATGCTCGCGGGTCGGTGAGCACAATATCATTATCCAGTTCGCGCCCCACTTTTAGCTTGGGGCCATCGGTTTCAGGGGTGTCTAGCTTTTCAGAGTTGCCATCAGGGTGGGTTACAACCAGATGGTCTTTAAAAGGATCATCGTTTGATTTCACTGAAGTTTCAGACATTACCTTTTGCCTTTTCTAAAAATTAATCAATAAAAATAAAGCGGGCAGATTCATACACAAGGGCGCACAACCGTGCGCCCATAATAATCAGGACCGCCCAAACAGCACTATTATGAAACTGTTAAACTCTAGCATATATTACATATACTCAACAAAAGGTCAAACCTTCATTCACAAACATGCCCAAAGGAGATAAACTCCTTTGGACCCAGAATTCAAAAAAGTAGGCTTTGATACGTTAGGGGGTGACCACCGTTGAGGTCACTTTGGCCATGGTGGCCGGATGCAATACCATGTTGGCGTAACTGGCATTGGCCATGGGGCAATGACATTCGCCCTGATAAATGCTGTGGCGCATGTTGGCCATGGCCTCACTTTGCCAGATTTTCTTGAGGTCGTAATTATTTTCCCGCAGGTTGCCCACCCCTTCGGCCCGAATGCAGCAACTCCACAGATCGCCGTTGGGGGCAAGCTGGCAACTGGCCCAGCCGGCGTAACAGGGTATCACCTGCCGGTGTTCGGACAGGGTGCGTTTGGCCAGTTGATAATATTCCGCTCGAAAGGCCTGCGTGATTCTGGCAAAACCGCTCACCGGCCGCTCTCTGGCCTCCTGGCTGAGAAAATCGGCAATGGGGCCATATTTTTCGACCATGGGGGTAATACCCCAGCCGACGGTGTCCAGCTCAACCCGCTCTTCGGCAATTTCAGTAATGTAACTGTCGGGTTTCAAAAATTCCAGGCCGGCGTACACCTCAAAAAAGCGGTCGATGTTGAAATTGGAGATTACGGTGTGCGTGGTGAGCACCAGGTTTTTGTACTCCTTCTGCAAATTCTTCAACTCGGCCCACGTTTTCATAGCCTTTTTCCAGTTGCCCGGCACCATCCGAATCTCGTCGTGGCGCTCGCCCACTTCATCCAGCGACAGGTTGATACCGATGTTGGCTTTTGGGGCACCGGCGCACAGGCGATCCACCTGATTAATAATTCTACGGGTGAGAATGCCGTTGGTGGGGATAGTAATTACGGAAGGGCGGCAATGGGTGTAAGCCGACAGCGCCAGATCCACGGTATCTTTGCGCAGAAACGGTTCGCCGCCGGTAAAGGTGAAGTAGAGCGGGCCTTGGCCGAGGTTGGCAAAGGTTTTGTCCCACTCTTCAAGAGTCATGTCGTCGTTGGGTTTGCGCCACACATCGCAGGTTTGGCACTTGCTGTTGCAGCGATAACTGACGCTGACCACCACCGAAAACGGCAGCATCGTCGGCCAGCCAAATTTTCTATACGACCAGTACAGGGGTATTTTTGGAAGAAGTTGTAACATAGCTGCGCGTTACGCCGCCGATGATTCCCGCTCGCCCAGGCCCAGGAGCATGTTGGCGGCGGTTTTCAGGTAATAAGGAAATCGTTGCCAGGTATCTTTGCGGATGGCGATGCGGGCAATCCGTTTGGGGCGCAGGTAGAAGCGGCGATGGGCCTCGTGCCATTTGCGCTCTACTGTTTCCTTATCCAGATCACCAAACGCAAAATGGGCAGAATTTTCCTGAATGGCCAACTGCGACCAATCCATCGAATCAGAGAAAACGTTGCCGCGCTCTTTTAGCGTCTCCCACATTTCCGTGCCGGGAAAAGGGGAAGCCATCATAAAGTGAGCCAGATCGGGGTCAAGGTCCAGAGATAGCTTGATGGTCTTTTCCATCGAATCTTCGGTTTCGCCCGGCATGCCAAAAATGAAAAAGCCCATAGTTTGCAGCTTTGCTTTTTTGGCATACTTAAATGCCTGGCGCACCATCTCTACGGTTTGCCCTTTTTTAATCACGTGGCGCAGCATCCAGTCATCGCCATTTTCCACACCAAAGCCAACCCGTTTGCAACCGGCCTGTTTCATCAGGCTGAACAACTCCTGGTCGGTGTTGTTCACCTTCATCCCGTGGATGGTTACCCACGGCACGTGGTTTAAATTGTTGTCAATCAACGCGCGACACAGCGCTTTGGCCCGTTTTTTGTCCAGATTCCAAATGTCGTCGGTCACGCCAATTTCAGTCGCGCCCAACTCGTTTACCAGCCAGGCCCACTCGGCCACCACGTTTTCTACGCTGCGCCCGCGCCAGGTGTCGCCGGTGATGGGTTTGGAGCAGTAGGTGCATTTGTAGGGGCAGCCCCGCGAAGTAACAATGGTGTAGGCCCGGGCATTCATATCCAGCCCATCGGTGAGCGGATTGAGGTTGGTGTAGCGGTTAATTTTGAAAAGGTGATGCGCCGGAAAGGGAATGGCGTCAATATCATCCGATAGGGGACGGTCGGGGTTGTGCTGAATTTTGCCGCTGCTGTCTCGCCAGGAAAGGCCAAGGATGTTGTCCCAGCCGGCCTCCGGGTGAAACAATTGTAAATTATTAACGGCGGCCTTATTTGTTAACAATTCACTATTTGCAACCTTCGGCAATTCACCATTGATTTTTCGCTCTTTCTCAAGCGCGGCCATTATCTCGATAATTGCTTTTTCCCCTTCGCCGCGAACCACCAGATCAACCGCCTCTTTCGCCATTGATTCGTGGGGTTTTAGGGTCAGGTGCGGGCCGCCTAAAATGGTGACAGCCTCATGCTTTTTGGCAATGGCGGCATCTCGCCAGGCAGCGATAATTATAGCGGGAGTGGCACAGAGCCGCCG
>CAYWSS010000038.1:0-16312 GCA_964460505.1 uncultured Caldilineaceae bacterium
TCGTGGCAGATAACACGCTTTTTATAGAGCGATCCTGCAAACTACCAGAGATCCTAATTTGGCAAATCAGGCCATTAAACAGCAAGGGTCAGGAAGTTTCTTGTGAATCCAGTTACCCGCCCCCCCCAAATTCTAATTGAGGCCCAATCTGGCGCTGCGTTTACCGTGCAGAAAGGACAGATTATTCGGGTAATCGACATAGAGGGAGAGCAGGTTTCGGACCTGGTCTGTTTTGCTCAGCAGGAGGTTGAGGAATATTTTGCTTCCGGCAGAACGATTGATTACAACGAAAAGCTATTCCTGTCGACGGGCGATGTTCTCTATTCAAACCGAAGCAACCCGATGCTGACCATTCTCACGGATCTGGTGGGCAGGCATATTTGCCTGTACGCGCCCTGTAGCCGCGAGATGTTTCTGAAAACGTACGATATTGCTGAACCACATCCCAATTGTCTGGATAACCTTTTTACCCATCTGGAATCATTTGGCATTGGCAAAGCGCAAATTCCCACGCCATTTAATGTGTTTATGAATGTGGAAATTTCCGGGCAGGGGAAAATCACCGTTAAACCGGCTCGATCCAAAGCGGGAGATTACATCGACCTGAAGGCAGAGATGGATTTGATTGTGGGGGTAACTGCCTGTTCAACCAAAATGTGCAACAATTACAACTGTACGGCGATTGGCGTGGAAATTTATGAAGAGTAAGCGCCAATATTACAACCTGTTACAACGCTGTGTCGATGCCGAAAATTTCTCCCCTGAGGAAATGTAATGAGCCTGATGTCAGTTTGGGCCACCTATTCCAATAATTTATGAATGTGCGTGTTTAAAATGGGTCGAATCCACTTTAAATGTTAAATTTGAGCGAAATTCTTTGAATTACTACTTGACAGTTGACAAGAATCGTGTTATCTTCATCACTGATGTTAGCTGTTGTTCTAACCCAAAGTAAGGTCCGATCTGAAATTGGTTTTGAACCTCAAGCTTAACCAAAATCTTTAAGAAAGGAGGTTCTTAAATCACATGGCAGATCGTGAAACAGGCACCGTGAAGTGGTTCAATTCAACCAAAGGCTTTGGTTTTATTGAGCGAAGTGGTGGCAAAGATGTATTCGTACATTACAGCGCCATTCAAGCTACCGGTTACCGCAGTTTAGAAGAAGGTCAGCAAGTAGAGTTTACCGTTGTGGAAGGCCAAAAAGGCCCGCAAGCACAGGACGTAACGCTCGCCTAGCTCAACCTAAGCCAACAATTAAAACGCATTGCTACCAGTGGCAATGCGTTTTTTTTATATTTGCGCCTTTAAATCTTCGGCCACGCGACGATTCATACCGGGCACTGCCGCCAGATCTTCTATGCTGGCGGCCCGGATAGCCGCCAGCGACCCAAACCTGGTGAGCAGCGCCCGCCTTCGCTTGGGGCCAATACCCTCAATATCGTCCAGACTGGAGCGAACCGCGCTCTTGCCCCGTAATTTTCGGTGATAGGTTACCCCAAACCGGTGAGCTTCATCTCTTACGCGTTGCACCAAAAACAGCGCCTGAGACTTTCTGGGCAGGATGACCGGCGTTGATTGTCCCGGCAGGAAAATTTCTTCTTCCCGTTTGGCCAACCCCACAATAGGAATGGCATCCCGCATCTCAAATTCGTCCAATATCTCCAATGCGGCATTAAGTTGCCCTTTTCCGCCATCAATGATAACCAGGTTGGGGATAAGCGACCATGCGCTCTCTGCTTTTGAAGATTGACCGGGTTTGGGCGTATCGGCGTATCCGCCGTCCTGCAATCGCTTAAAGCGCCGGTGAAGCATCTCCTTCATGCTGGCAAAATCATCCTGCCCCTGCACCGTTTTTATTTTAAAGCGGCGATAATCGCTTTTTCGGGGTGTACCTTTAGCAAACACCACCATGGAGCCAACAGTGTTGGTGCCTTGCAAGGTGCTGATGTCGTAACACTCAATCCGTACCGGGGCATCCGGCAGGTTGAGGGCCTGCTGTAGTTCTGTCAGGGCTTCCGTCTGTTTGCTTTCGTCGCCGGCCCACTGGGCACGCAGATGGTTGAGCGTTTCGGTGGCATTTTCTGTTGCCATTTGGAGCAACTCTTTGTGTTTGCCTCGCCGGGGCACCTTGAGCAGGACATCGGCCCCTCGCTTGCTTTTAAGCCAGTCACGAATGATCATATGCTCATCAACTTCCTGAGGCAGCATAATGCGCGGGGGAATTGTGGTGGCCTGGTCGTAAAACTGCTTGAGGAAAGAGGTCATAATTTCGTTGTTCTCTTCGTCGGCGGTGCCTTCCAGTACAAAATAGTCGCGCCCTACCAGCTTGCCGCTTCTGATAAAAAAGACTTGCACACAGGCATCGCCATCGGCTCTGGCAAAGGCAATAACATCCTCATCTGCCGTTTTTGTGTTGATGACCTTTTGTTTTTCCACAATCTGGTCAATGGCATTAATCTGGTCACGCAGTTGGGCCGCTTTTTCAAAATCCAGAGACTCGGCGGCTTGCTGCATCTGCTTGCGCAGTTCGGAAACTACCGGTTCGGTATTGCCGTTAAGAAAATTGCACAAATCATCAATAATCTGGCGATATTCTTCCCGGTTAACTGCGCCTATGCAGGGGGCGGCGCAGCGTCCAATGTGGTAATAAAGGCAGGCCCGGGGGTCGTTGCCGGTGATGGTGCGAGTGCAGGTCAGGTAGGGAAAAATCTTTCGCACCAGGTCCAGGGTTTGGTATGCGGCCCAGGCTGCGGTGTAGGGGCCGTAGTAACGGGCGCCATCGTTCGTCAAACGGCGAGTGGTGGTCACTTTGGGATAGGCTTCGCGCCAGTGAACTTTAATGTAGGGATAGCGTTTATCGTCTTTTAGACGCACGTTGTAGCGCGGCTGATGTTTTTTGATGAGAGTGTTTTCCAGCAGCAGCGCTTCCAGTTCGCTGTCGGCCACAATAAACTCAATGTCGGCAATATCCTGCACCAGCCGGCGGGTCTTCTCATTATTTTGCACCGATTTATGGAAGTAGGAACGAACCCGGTTTTTAAGGTTGACCGCTTTGCCCACGTAAATAATTTTGCCCTGCGCATTTTTATGCAGGTACACACCGGGTTTGGTCGGTAGATTTTTTAGAATCCGCTCAATCTTTTTGTCAGCCATGGGCCGGTATTTTACCACAAAATAAAATGTGATGAAACATTTGTTTTGATTGTCAATTCAACTTGCCGGAAGAAAAAACTAATCGCGAATTCGCCCATTCGTGTTATTCGCGATTAAAAATGTCCGGTAGAGAACGACAAATCAGGGGCGTGTCCGTTAGCAAATTGAAGTCATGCAATTAGGCGGGTAAAAAGAAAAAGGCAATGCCAATGATGAGATAAACCGCCAGCAGTTGCGCCCCTTCCAGCCAATTGCTCTCCCCATCCTGAGCAATCAGCGAGGATATGAGAGCGGCGCCAAACAGGGCTATCAGCTCGAAATTGTTAAAGGTGAGGGTCAGGGGATTGTTGAATATCAAGCTGATAAAAACCAGCAGCGGAGCCACAAACAGGGCTACCTGCAAGCTGGATCCCAGCGAGATGGCCAGCGATAACTCCATCTTGTTTTTCATTGCCGTTTGAATTGCAACTACGTGTTCGGCCACATTGCCTACCAGCGGAATAATGATAATGCCCAGGAAAAATTCCGTAATACCCAGTTGGTGTACTACCGGCTCTACCGCGCCAACCAGCACCTCACTGAGAAAGGCAATGGCCACTGTTGCCCCAATCAGCACCAAAATGGCGGTGCGTTTGCTCCACGCCGGGTCGTGGTGTTCTTTCGGGTCGTAGTCGACTGTAGCGCTGGAAATTCTAAATGAGAAGAAAACACTCAGGGCATAGATAATTATCATCACCACCGCCACGCCCATGCTCAGGTATTCCACACCCTCGTGGTAGAATGGCTCCATGGCATTACTAAACAGTGACGGTACTATCAGGGCAATAATGGCCAGAATAAGCATGGTGGAATAAACCCCGGCCTGTCGTTTATCAAACTTTTGAATACCAAATTTCAGTCCGCCCAACAGAATGCTGAAGCCGAGAATGAGCAACAGGTTGCCAATTATCGAGCCGGTGATAGAGGCTTTGACCAACTGCATCAAACCTTCCCGCTGCTCCGGATTTAGCGCTCCGGCCCTGATGGCCACAATGGTGATAATCAGTTCGGCAGCATTGCCCAATGTTGCGTTCAGTAATCCTCCAATTTTGGGGCCGGTGTACAGGGCCAACTCCTCGGTGGCGTGTCCCATAAATCCGGCCAGGGGAACAACGCCCAGCGCCGCCAGAAAAAAGATTATCACCGGCGGCCAGTGCAAGAATTCACCCAAAGCAGCCAATACAACAAAAATCAGCAACACGTAATTTAGATATTTCATTAATTGGTATCCCCCTGGCATTTCAAATCCTGACAGCCAAAATTAAACCGCCAGATTTGGTTCTTTATTTTGGGATTCACATTTATTTAATGTTTATTGAGTAAGGTTATAGTGAGCTTGTTGTATCCTTGTAAAGCTCGACATTCATTGTACAGCTATTGCCATTAATTCAAAAGCCCGCAAACAACAATAAAGGTATTTTTTTCACTAAGTAAGCAACTTTTGGCTCAAAGCGTCGTAATGTAAATAGAGACCATTTGTTTATTGGTGAATACGGATAAGCCTATGCGACGACAAAATATTGCACTTATTGCAGTTAATTTAATTCTTATTGTGGGCACAACTTTGGCCGGAATGATTTTTGTTCCGGAAACGAATAGTCCGGATGGCAACAAAAACTCCTATTTGCAGCCTGTAGAAATTCACAGGCCGGCCCCAATTCGAACAAAGGTGGCTGAATTTCATACATTTGGGTCTGAAGCCGGAGAGTCTTTTTTCCTGAAGCTTGCCGCCTCTTCGCAGGATATTCAAATCGGTTACCAACTTGTTGCTGCACCGATTGAGGGTAATTTGTTTACCGGTGATGTTCCCGCTAACGCCCTTCACTGCTCTTCAGCCGGTGCTCCGGTGGTAGCTTCGCCCGCCGGGATAAACATGGAAGTTACCGCCGTGAAACAACCGGCCACTGCCTGGGAAGAGTTGTCCAGTTGGTTTTCCCCGCCCACTTATGATCCGTTCGTTATCTCAATGTGGGTTCCGTCCAGTGAGATGGATAAATACACTCTGGTAGGGCTTGATGAAGCGTGGATCCCCAAAAATTGCGTGGGACTGCTGGATAAGGATGTGTAACGTTTCGCCATCAAAAAACCCTGTAGAGCCGCCACTTAGAAGTTAGAGGTGCGGCTCTTTTTATATGAAAAGTTGGTATCTATTCAGGTTGACAAAAAAACTCTGCGCCGGATTTTGCAAATTTCTCGAATTAGAAATAAAAATTCGTACAATTCATGTAATTCGGCGCAAAAAATAAATTGACCTGAACAGAGGTGAAAATTGACATAACTTGCGGTGTCAGTATAGTGTTGGTTAAGAGTTGGGTTCTTTTTTTGCGCTATACTGAGATTAGCTTGAAACCGGAACTTTTAAGAAAAATGAGGGATCATGCCTGAATGTACCTGCGGTCGGGCATCCAGCGAGGCCTACAAGTGTGGATTCCCGCTAAAAACATGCGGGAATGACATCTTAAAAGTTCCGTTCTCATTCTGTTTTCAGTATAAATATATACTTACTGTAACTGTGTTGCCATTGTTATTTTGGATGACTGGATGTTAAATCAGATCAACCAGACAATTAAATTTTCTTCCCCCAAAAAGATTAGCCTCTGGCTGCCGCTCATCATTATTTCCCTGGCCGGAGCCGTGCTGGTGGGCATGGTCTTTGCCATGCTCGGATATCAGGTTACGTATCTTGATCGCGCCTACCCCGGAGTTACCGTAGCCAACATTGACGTGGGAGGAATGACCCGATCTGAAATTATGGCAGAGGTTGATAAGCTGGCCTCAGAATATCTCAACCGGTCGGTAACCGTCCGCACCGAAACCGGAAACGAAACGTGGCAATTTTCCGGCCGGCAGTTGGGATTGGGTCTTGATGTGGTGGCTACGGCCGATCAAGCTTTTCAAATTGGCCGCCGCGGTAATCTGTTTGCCGACATGCTCACCCACCTGTCTCTGGCCTACAATACCAGCAATGTAGAGCCGCTTATTCGGTACGATACCGGTCCTACCAATCAGGTTTTACAGGAGCTTAGCCAGGCCATTAACTACCCCCCGCAAAATGCCCGATTAGAGGTTGGTCCAGAAGGCAGCGTAGACGTAATTCTTTCCCAACCGGGGCGGCGGCTTCATGTGGGGGCAACCCAGCCGCTCATTGAGGCGGCTATATTGGGCGATGGGCCACAGGAAGTCGTGGCCTTTACCCAGCAAGTTCTTCCTGCCGTAAAAACCGAAGACCTGGCCGAACTTCAGCATCAGGCCCGAGTGTTGCTCAATCAGCCTTTTGTTTTTAACTTTAGCGCCGGGGATGACTCTGTGGCCCGGCAACTGGATACAGCCCAATTAGGGGCCATGCTCAGCGTGGGGGAAACGCCGGATGCGGATGGGGCTCCTCAATTTAGCCTTGAGCTTGACCAGACCCAACTGGCTCCCTATTTTGAAGAATTCGCCCTGGTTATCAACCAGGACCCTGCGGATGCCGCCCTGGCCTTTAACGATAAAACCGGAGAATTAGAGGTATTGCAACCCAGCCGGGATGGTCAAACTCTGGATGTTGCAGGCGCGTACCAGCAAACCGTTGAAGCCATTGCCAACGGTTTGAGTTTGGTGCAACTGCCGCTTATTTTGACCCCGCCGGCCGTTTCCAGTAACAATCTGGAGGCTCTGGGCATCACTGACCTGGTCAGCGAATCCACCTCCTATTTTGCCGGCTCCAGCGCGGGCAGGATGAGCAACATTGCCCTGGCTGCCTCAAAATTTAACGGCGTCATTATTCCCCCCGGCGAAATTTTTTCCTTCAACGAACATCTGGGACCGGTGACCAAAGAAAGCGGGTTTGATGAATCACTCATCATTTACGGCGACCGCACCACCGTAGGCATTGGTGGCGGCGTGTGCCAGGTTAGTACTACCGCGTTTAGAACCGCATTTTTTGGCGGCTTTGAACTGGTTGAACGCTGGGCCCATGGCTACCGGGTGGGCTGGTACGAAACTAACTCACAACCGGGGCTGGATGCCACCATTTACACCCCCGATGTTGATCTGAAATTCCGCAACGACACCGGCCATCACCTGCTCATTCAAACTGAAACTGATTTGGGCGCCGGGACGATAACGTTTAAATTTTACGGCACCCCCACCAATAGAGAAGTGCTGGTTAGCGACCCCATTACAGCAAACATATCAAAACCGGCTGCCCCCCTGTACGAAAGGGTCTCAACATTGCCGTCGGGCGCCATTAAACAGGTAGACTGGGCCAAAGAGGGGATGGACGTAACCGTGACTCGTGTGGTAAAACAAGGTGACAGCATTATTCACGAGGACGAGATTATAAGTCGTTACCGGCCCTGGCGTGCAGTTTACCAGGTAGGACTGGAGCCGCCCCCTCGGCTACCGGTAGGACAAATCCGCCCCCAATAATAGTCAACTTTACAAAATGCTATTCTGTTGTATCATTTTAAAAGAACCTGATTACCTCAGTTAGTGGCTTCCTGGAGAAGATACTTTGGCCGGCGAAACTGTTCTGGCAATTGATGACCGCGCAGACAGCTTAAATTTTTTACGCGAGTATGTGTTGGAGCCAAACGGCTACAAGATGCTTCAGGCCGGCGATGGCGCCGATGGCCGGGAAATAATCAAAGCTAAACAGGTTGATTTGATTATTTCTGACTTGGTTATGCCCAAAATGGGCGGGCTGGAACTTCTGGAAGCGCTGCGTGATGCTGATATCGAAATCCCCGTAATTCTGATGACCTTCCATGGGTCAGAAGGCACTGCCGTACGCGCCTTCAGGTTGGGTGCGCGTGATTACATCATCAAACCATTTGCCATCGATGAAATGCTCAACGCCATTGACCGGGCACTATCAGAGTCTCGGTTACGCCAGGAACGTGACCGCCTGACCCAAACTGTTTTAAAGATAAACCAGCAGTTGGAAAACAGGGTGCAGGAACTGCGGTTTTTGTACGGCATTGGCCGCTCCGTAACCTCATTGCAGGAACTTCAAAAAATCCTTAATAGAATAGTGGAAGCCTCGGCGTATCTGACCAACGCCGAAGAAAGCTCACTGATGCTGCTTGATGAGGCATCGGGAGAGTTGTACCTTAGGGCGGCTCGGGGAATTAACGAGAAACACGCCACCAGTTTTCGCATAAAAATGCACGACAGTATTGCCGGGCAAGTGGTAAAAACCGGCCGCCCGGTTATGATTGGCGGCATAAATCGCGATGATTCATTTAAAATCAAAACCGGCTATTTTGTAAAATCACTACTCAACGTTCCGCTCAAAGTAAAGGACAGGGTGATTGGGGTACTGGGGGTAAATAACAAAACTGCCGTAAAAGCCTTTTCAGAACGTCACCTGAATTTGTTAATGGCGCTGGCAGATTACGCCAGCGTGGCTATTGACAATGCCCGCTTGTACGCCCGATTAGCTTCTGATGTGGACCGGGCCCAGCAGTCAAGCCGCCAACTGGAAAGCCAGGTGCGAACCCGCACCGCCGAACTTAAAGTAGCCAACCAGCAGCTTCTTAAATCTGAGAAGCTGGCGGCGTTGGGGTATATGGCTGCCGGTGTAGTCAACGAAATGAATGTACCACTTGGCAATTTGCTTAATAACCTGCGCCGCCTTGAGCTTGACCCCAGCCCGGATAACATGGAGTTGCTCGCTGCTTTTGAGCGCGATGTGTTACACTGCCGCCAAACGATTGACAGCTTGCTTAATTTTTCGGGGCGGCAGAAGTTCCAGTTGCAGGCAGTCTATTTTAACGATATTATCCAGGCCGCCTGGTCCCGATACACCAATGAACATTCGGCCAATCACAAAATAGAAGTCATTAGCGGGCTTGACCCGCAGTTGCCGCTGGTCATGGTCGACAGCAAACAAATGGAACAAGCCTTCTTTTTCCTGTTTAGAAATGCCCACACCATGATGCCCAACGGCGGCACCCTGCGCATTACCAGCCGCTCGGTTGGGCCAAATGTGCAGATAATACTCAGCGATACCAGTCCCGGACTCTCCCCGGAAGATGTCCGCCACATTTTTGACCCATTCTACGCCATCGACGAGCAATCGCACGGGTTGGATCTGTCCATTACCCAGGCCATTATCGAACGACACAACGGCACCATCGAAGTTGAAAGCCAGCCTGAACAGGGCACAACATTTACCATTCAGCTTCCCTGTAAATCCAAATTCTGATAGTTACCCGCTGGAGTGTTGTTGATAGAAATTTACCGCAGAGAACGCAGAGTTCGCAAAGATTTTTGTAAATTCTCAGCGTTCTTTGTGCCCTTTGCGGTAGAAATTAACGTGATTGCCAGCAACACTCAACAAGGGAATTTTCCAGATCCTGAATGAGATATTTTAGCGCCTCAGCAGAGAAGAATTCTATGCGACTTGAAGAGATTATCGAAGAATTGGAATCACTGGCTAATCCGGAAGCGGCGGCAGGCATGGCGCGCTACGGAATTCAGGGCAAAGTAGTGTACGGTATTTTGATGCCTGCGCTGCGTAAACTGGCAAAATCTATTGGCAAAGACCCTTTGTTGGCCCAGAAATTGTGGGATACGGGCATCCACGAAGCCCGCATCCTGGCCTCGATTGTTGATATGCCAAAAGCCGTAACTGAAGCGCAAATGGAGGCCTGGGTGCATGATTTTGACGCCTGGGATGTGTGCGACCAGTGCTGCATCAATTTGTTCAGAAAAACGCCGTTTGCCTACCAGAAAGCCTTTGAGTGGAGCGAGCGGGATGAAGAATTTGTGAAGCGGGCCGCCTTTGCATTGATAGCCACGCTGGCTGTTCACGATAAAAAAGCCCCCGACAGCACGTTTGAGCAACTCTTGCCCATCATTACCCGTGAAGCCGGCGATGAGCGAAACTTTGTAAAGAAAGCGGTCAACTGGGCTTTGCGGCAAATTGGCAAACGCAATCTAAATCTGAATACGGCGGCTATTCAAACCGCGCAAACCATCGAGGCCATCGATTCAAAAAGCGCCCGCTGGATTGCAAAGGACGCGCTACGAGAGTTGGCCGGCGACAAAGTGCAGCAGAAACTGCGGCAGAATCAAGAAAAATAACAAGACTCTATCCACACCGCGCGGGAAAAACTCAATAAAAATGCGTGTCAAAATTGTTAATTTGACACGCATTTTACAAGGTTAGGTATTTACTTGCGGCAACTGAATTTATCGTCGTAGCAGCAGTTTTCCACTTTCGGCCACACCGGCAGACACACCGGCTTTGCCCAAATCAATTAAAATGAAGGGGGCTACGCCGGCATTCCACGCGGTTTGCCAACTGCCCAGCATTACGACCAGCCAGCTTGCGCCCACCAGATAAATAACCAGCGTGCCGGAGACAGCCGCCAGAAAGTTACCCCACCAGTTCTGTACGGCAAAGCGTTCGGCCAGCCAGCCCGCAACAAAAGCTGCCGGCACAAAGCCAATGAGATACCCGGCGGTTGGACCAAAAAATGCCGCCGGCCCCAAGCCGTTGGCATCAAACGGCAGGCCCACGGCTATCATGCCCAGGTAGGCAAGTTGAGCGGCTGCGCCACCTCGCGCCCCCAGCACCAGGCCGGACAATACTACCGCCAAGGTTTGCAGCGTAACAGGCACGGGCGTAAACGGTAAATGAATAGTGATTCGGGCTGTCAGGGCCGTTAGCGCTGCAAAAATAGCAATCGAAGCCACGCTTCGCCACACAGATTGATTAAAATAGACGGTTAAAGATTTTGTTTGCATCAAGTCTCTCCTCTTTCTGTTTCTAATAGCAGACCAATTTTTGGCGTTCCGTAATAATTTTGTGCGGTCAGCCAACTCTATTTTTGGTCCCGGCATTAATAACCCCGAACATTCCAAAACGTTACTTCCATCCGGTAATCTGATACGCAATACAAAGTATCAGACCATTCCCCATGAATTCCTAAAGAACCCTTGTCAACAATGGAGAGTGATTATACTATATAAGAAATGGAACTCTAAATTGTATTGAGACAAACTGGAGGAATTCCGTTATGACAACAGGTGACCCACTGAGAGGGGTGAGCATCGTTGGCATTGGCCAAATCCCTATTGAAAAAATGAATGAGAAGCCGCTTAAAGAAATGGGGGCCGAGGTTGTTCGGCTGGCCATGGAAGATGCCGGCGTAGACCGGGTAGATGGGCTGTTTGCCGGCAACATGCTGTCCGATGAGTTGCAAAACCAGAAACACATCGGCACGCTGATTGCCAGCGAAGTTGGCCTGCGTGGGGTAGAAGCCTTGCAGGTTCGGGCTGCCACCGCTACCGGCGCAGCGGCCCTGCGGATGGCCTACTTTGCCGTAGCCAGCGGCGAAACCCGGCTGGCGGTGGCCGTGGGGGTAGAAAAGATGAGCGGGGGCGTGGTTACTCCGGCGCTGGCTAAAGCGCTGGACGCAAAAACAGAGACCGCGCGAGGCGCGACTCTGCTCAGCCAAAATGCCCGTCTTATGCAAATGTACATGGACCGGTACAATCTGGATGCGGACGCCTTTAATCAGTTTTCTCTCAATGCGCACCGCAATGCCCGCAGTAACCCGATGGCTTTGTTCAAGGATAAAAAGGTGTACGAAAGCGTCATTCGCAACTCGCCGGTAATCACGCCCCCTTTGCGGCTGTACGATGCGTCTCCCGTGTGTGATGGCGCGGCGGCGGTACTGCTGACCCGCACCAACGAAGCCAGGGCTTACACCGACCATCCGGTAAAAATTCTTAGCTCCAGTGTGTCTACAGATTATTTTCGGATGGATGACCGTCCCGACCCGCTCTATCTCTATGCGGCCACTCATTCTGCGCATGATGCGTTTCGAAAGGCAAATGTGCATCGTTCTGACATCGACTTTTTTGAAGTCCATGATGCCTTCAGCATTATGGCTTGCCTGCTGTTGGAAGCCGTTGGTTTTGCCAAACCGGGGGAAGGCTGGCGACTGGCCGCCGACCACAAAATTGGGTTGCGCGGGCCAATCCCCATTGCCACGTTTGGGGGTCTCAAAGCCAGGGGGCACCCCATTGGCGCAACCGCCCTGTACCAAACGTGTGAAATTGTGCTTCAACTTACGGAGCAGGCGGGAAGAAATCAGGTAAAAAATGCAAGATTAGCGTTGCTGCAAAGTGTAGGGGGCGCAGCCAGCACCATTTTAACCCACGTGTTTGGAGAATAAGCCGGGGGATTACCGCTGATTCATAAAATCTGCCGTCAGCCGCTCCCGGCGAGCTTTCTTGTATTTCTTTGCTGCATCGCGGTAGGCTGCGTCTTCCCTTAAGATAACCTCAAAACCAGACATCGCTTCGGACCAGTTTTTTTGTTGAAAATAATTGTCAGCCTCAACGTAAAGGGCGGTTAAGCGTCGTTGCATTCGCCGTGTCTCACGGAGCCGGGTCAGGGTATCCCGATAGGATGAATCAATGGCGGCAATCTCGTTAAAAACAACCAGAGCTTTGGCCCACTGTTTTTGTTCAAACAGGCTTTTCCCCTTGTGATACAAAAAATCCAGCTTGCGTTCGGCGGGCTTTAGACTTCCCCTCCGAACAATGTCTGAGAGGGCTTCGTATGCGTTGTTAATCTCTCGGAATTTGTCCGCATAGCGCGCTTTGGCTGCCGGGTCGGTTACCCGGTCCGGGTGATAACGCTTGGCCAGTTTTCGATACTGCTCTTTTATTCTGCGCGGCGAGGCATTGAGCGGCAGTTCCAGAATTTGATAGTAATATTTCATCGATGGTATTCTTAAAAAATCAGGTTATGTTAAACTAAAACCATTATAGGCCAGTTTGCGCAAAACGTCGAGCAAATCAACTGACTTTAAATTTATTGTAAAGTTAAAAATAAAGAGAAGCAACAGCTTGTGCAAAACAGGGGTGTGGCGTAGAATTTGGCTGGTGTAATTCTGTACACGTTGTTATTTACGTTAGGCGCAAAATGGACTATCAAGCCAAAGCCAAAGCCGCTTATTCTCAACTGGATAAGTTGAGCGGCGGCATAGTAACAATCATGGTCAGTAGTTTTCAATCGTTTGGCGAAAGGCGCGCTGCCGAAGCCGCGGCCAGTCTGGCTTATTACGCCCTCTTTTCTATTTTTCCACTGCTGATATTTTTGGTAAGTTTTGCCAGCTCATTCCTTGAAGACGAAGCGGTTCAAAAGATAATTTTTGATTTTGTGCAAAATACCTTGCCGGCATATTTTAGAGATCTGGTTGAAGGAAATATTGAGCGGGCGCTGGCTTCTCGCGGGTCGGTTCAGATTGTTGGAACTATCGGCTTATTGTGGGCCGCATCGGCAGTATTTACGGTGTTAACTCACAACCTTGACCGGGCCTGGCAAATTCCCCGAGGGCGTAATTTTCTACTGGGGCGTTTGGTGGGGTTAGGAATTATTGGGGCAATAACCACCGGTATGATTATTTTGTGGGGGACCTCCACAATGCTGGTTACTATTTTACCGTGGTTTGAAATACCGATGTGGGATGGCAGTAGTGTTCAACTGTTTGATACATATACCTGGACAGTATTCTCTAATTTTATTCCCTGGATTTTACTGTTTATTACATTTGTAAATCTCTACCGGTGGGTGCCCAATACCACGGTATTGTGGCGAGAGGCGGCCTGGGGAGCAATTGTGGCAGTTGTGGGCTGGGAAATTGCCCAACGTGGATTTGGCTGGTATCTCAGCAGTGGATTGGCTCGATACCAGTTAGTGTATGGTTCTTTGGGGGCGGTTATTGCTTTTATGTTGTTTTTGTATGTGTCCGCACTGGTTGTTTTGTATGGCGCATACCTCAGCGCCAGCATTGCTCACAATACCCGGTTAAAGCAGGAGTAGCCAAGTCTATAAAATTTCGCCGGATTTTGCTTTAACAAAATAGCCGTTGCAGGCTTCTTCAATTAATTGCGGGTTCATTGCTAACGGTTCGTGCGCGTATTCGCACAATAATTTGACCGCCTTTAAAATATCGCGGGGATGCACGGATTGCAGCGGTTTGCCCGTTTTTCGGTACCACTCATTCAGAAAATAAAGAAACGCTTCTTTATTTACTTCCGGGTAGCCCAATTCTTTGGCCTGATTTACAAATATCTGATAAAACATTTTTTCGTCCGGGCCAAATACCCCTACCTTTATCTGGATACGTCGCAGGAACGCGCCATCAACCAGGTCGTCCGGGTCCAGGTTGGTACTAAACACCAATAACTGCTTGAACGGAATTTCAAATGTCATTCCGGAATTCAACCGCAAAAAATCAATGCGGGTTTCAAGGGGAACAATCCAGCGGTTCAGCAGGTCGGTGGGGCTGATGTGTTGGCGGCCAAAGTCATCAATCAGGAACATGCCGCCGTTTGCTTTCATTTGCAGCGGACTCTCGTAATATTTGGCAACTTCTTCGTAGCGCAGTTCCAGGTGGTCCATGGTCAATTCACCCCCCACCATGACCGACGGGCGCTGGAACAACCCCCACCGTTCGTCAACTGTTCCCCGGTCTTCATCACTGAGCCGGTGAATGAGGCTGTCGTAAATCTGGATAATGGCTCCGCCAACCGTAATCGCATAAGGAATCCAGATGGGTTCACCTTCTCCCAGCAGTCCCGCAATCGATTCGGCAATGGTGGTTTTGCCGTTTCCAGGCGGGCCGTACAAAAATAACGAACTGCCGGCGTTTACAGCCGGGCCTATTTTTCTGTCAAAGTTTGCGGGAAGAATCAGATGAGTTAGCGCATTTTGCACCTGGCTGCGCGATAATCGTTTAATTTTTGCCTGAAACAAAACAGACTCACTGTACTTTTTCAGGGGAACCGGAGCCGGCCCCACGTACAAGGTTCGCTCCAGCGCTTCTTTGGCTCTGTCTCGACCCAGGTCTGTCAGGCTATAAACGTAACCTCGCCGTCCCAGGCTGCCCACCGCTTTTGAGACTTCTACAAAATGCTCCTGCTGCAACCAGGAGAGCATCTCGTCCATAATACGGTAGGGCAACTTCATTACTTCTTCTGCCCGGGTAACGCTCACTTCACCCTCGTTGTAAGTAAGCCGAAGCAGAATGTCGGTGACCATATTTTGTTTCAGGTCAAGTTCATCCAGAGATGCCGGCGCTTCAAGCAGCTCTTCCATACCAGGAAACCGCTGCACTGACTTGAGGTCTGTCAATTCCCCTGTCCCCAGTCGAGAAGTGCCACTTACCCCCCCCGTGTTTATAGACCCGGAGGACGGCCGGTGCTGCGTCAAGGTATTGGTGCCACTCAGTTGTTTCAAACTGCCCGTCGTTGCCATAATTTTCGCTCCAAAAAGTACATGGCCACTATAACTGTATCAAAAAATCCCCTGGTTGTGGTGGATTAGTTAAGCTCTGCTTTTATATTATTATAATTAAAAAAAGAGGTGTCAAATTAGCTACCGGAAATGCAAACTGAGCTTTTGAGTAGCGGCGTTAACAGTTAGAGGACGTTATCATTATACTAAAGGCTATCTAAAATGTCGAGAAAACTGCTTAAGGTGAAAGTACTATTGCATTGCAAAATGACAATAACTAAATCCCAAAACCGGGTTCACTGGCGCTTGCTGCCAATTAGGGGTATCTGTCCGCGCAAAGAATACCCGTTTGACAAATTCGTAAAGGGACAAGTATACTCGTTGCCAAACTTTCCAAAAAATTCTTTTCGCTGGAGAAAATGCAATGGAAGCGCGTGTTTGGCACAATCATTACGATTTGGGACTCCCGACATCGTTGGAGTATCCCCCCTATCCGGTAGATTATTTTTTGCAGCAATCTGCCGGTAAATTTCCCGATAGCACAGCCTTGATATTTGGCGGGATGGCCCCCCTGCTCGGTGAGCAGCACAGTACAATGACCTACCGGGAATTGAACGATACGGTTAACCGGTTTGCGGCCGGATTGCAGCAATTGGGGCTGAAACAGGGAGACCGGGTCGCCTTGTATATGCCCAATTGTCCCCAAATGGTAATTGCTTACTACGGAGTCTTGCGCGCCGGTGGGGTGGTGGTGCCCAGTAACCCGCTCTATGTCACCCGCGAAATCGAACACCAACTGAAGGATTCCGGGGCTAGTAAGGCCCTCGGCCTCAGCCTTCTCACCCCCAACACTACATATACACAAAATAACCTCAG
>CAYWSS010000039.1:0-16203 GCA_964460505.1 uncultured Caldilineaceae bacterium
CTTTTAGGGCCACTGAAAGCATGCATGTGTCTATACTGAAAACAGAATGAGAACGAAACTTTTTGGTGATGGTTTGTTATGCCCGAATGTACCTGCGGTCGGGCATCCATTTGGGCTTACAAACGTGGATTCCCGCTAAAAGCGCGCGGGAATGACGGGTGTCAAAAAGTTTCGTTTTGAAACTAATTTCAGTATATATTTTAAGTGCCGGTCACTTGTAACCTGCCGGGTTTTGCAAAGCTGCGCATAAACCGTTCCATGGCTCGAATTTTCAGCCTCAGCCCTAATTTTCTCTGCGTCCTTCACCTGCACCGACCCGCCAGGGGGCCGGCGCAACTGTTTTTCTGGAACTCCCTACTCAATTTCTGCCAACAGTACGCTATTATCGGCACTGCCGGCAACAAACAACCGCTCAAACGTATACGGATTGTACAGGCCAACAACCAGTTGATAGCTGCCCGGCACAATTTCAGCAGGCAGGGCCGGCGCAAATGAATCCGATATAATTTCACCGGCATCCCACAGCGAAGTTGGATAGACTCCGCCCCCCGCCGGGCCATCTTGCTGAGCCACGGTTTCCCCGCTTTCATTTCGCAGGTGAACAAACGTGGTCCAATTGACCGGGGTTTGGGCCAGGCTTTGCCAATAGAGCTTTAATTGCAATAATTCATCTGTTTGAGCCAGGTCGTAACCACGCAGTAAAATTACCGGCGGATCGCCCAATTCTACAGACAAAGATGTATGGGGCGCAACTGCTTGCTCTGATAACACCGCCTCCGGCGGCGGGCCGCCCACCTTGACCGGGCCAAGGGTGATGCTGGTGGCAGCGAGCGGCTGTCCGGCCTGAAACAGGGGTAACGACCGGGCGGCGGGGTCCGCTTCATCGTACAGCCCCACCACAATGTTGTAAATGCCGTCCGGCGTGGCCGGGTCAACCGGCACGGCAAAGCCGTCGGCCACCACCTGGCCGGGAAGCCACAAGCTGGTGGGATACGTTTCTTTTGGCAGCCGATCGTAGCCGCCCCACGCTTGGCCGCCGGCGGCCAGCAACCGGTCAAATATGATATAACTGTTCGACATCCGGCGCAAACTTTGCCAGTACAGCACCAGCGGGATGCCATCGCCCGCCTTGATGCGGCGCAAGGGTAAATCGTAGCCGAGTAACACCAGTTCGTCATTAAAATTGGCGTTCACTGTACCGGCCATTTCGGGCGGCGTAAAATCCCAATTCAGGTTTTCAACACTCAATCGCAGCCCGAAGTCCACCCCGTCAACCTGAACCGTGTATGCTCCACTGGGCCAGGTGTGGCCGACCATAAACAGGTACAGGCCATTTTTATTGACCACGGGCGGGTAAGTTTTTCCGTCAGGGCCAACCAGGCTCGCATTTTGCCCCACAACCCCAGTAAGCGGGATCGTCTCCCGGTAGCGGTAGGCAGGGTTGGCAACCGGCCGCCCCTGCTGCCACAGTGAGGGTGGCTGGAGAGAAACCTCCGAAAGGCTGAACTCAAACAGGGGCGCGGCATTGCCGGAGGTGGCCGGCAGCGGGTTGCCGTCCCAATCCAGCAGGCGAAGCTCAACCTGATACGAATCGGCAGGCAAGCCGGCTAACGGAATGTTGATGGCGTCCCGCACCGAGTCGCCGGCATCCCAGGCGCGGGTTGGGAAACGGCCGTTGGCCGGATGACTCAACCAGCGGCGCTGCGGTTTACCTGCTGAATTCAGCAGGGTTAGTTCAGTGCGATAATCGACCGTTGGCGAGGCGGTGACAGCCCAATACAAATCAACATCCAGCGATGGATTGCGGCTGATACGCCAGTTAAACCCACGCAGCCGCAATCCATCGTCAAACTCAACCGCAACTGTGTTTTCAGGGGCGGCGGGAGACGCCGGATCGGCGCGCACAGGGAGTGGGGCAGGGAAGCCGGTAACGTAGTAAAAAATGTGTCCCAGAGTCAAAAGAAAGGCAAACCCAACCACCGCGCCCGCCGCAATTTTTTGCCGTTTCAGCGCGAAGAGGGCAACCACTCCGGCCAGCAACAAAATAGCCAGGGCCGGCGCCGCCGGAAAGAGAATATGGCGGGCCTGGGCGGGATCGTGAATATCGCCAATGGCAATAAATCTAACGAGAGGGATCGGCACAAAAGTTGTCAGGTGCAGGGTAAAACCCCCCAGCCACAGCCGCTGTTGATCCTGATTGCGCCACCACCGCTTCCACCAGCCGGCGGCAGCCAGCAGGCCCAGGGTCGCGGCCAGGATAAGAACCGGCGCCAGGGGGTAGGGCTGCGGCACGCCAAAAATGGGCACATCCCAGAATTGGGTAAACAGGAAGCGGATCCAATCGCCAAAGTTGCCTTCCGGAAAAAACGAGGCAATCCCGCCGCCGGAGACGGTATTCAGGATGGCTTCGGTTTCCTGAGCGTTGTTTCCGCCGGCCATAATGGGATTGAGCAGCCCTTTCAGCAGCCCGTGTTCGGCTATCTGGTTGAAATGCCGCCACATAAAACCAAACCAGGGGGCGGCCACCACTACCAGTGAAGCGGCAAAAACGGCCAGTTGAGCCGCCGCTTTGCGCCGGCCCCAGTGTTGCCGCCGCGCCAACCACAGGGTCAGCAGAAGAACCTCAAACGGAACGGGCAGGGCCGAGTATTTGGTACTCAGGGCCAGGCCAACCAGCGCCCCCATAATAGCAAAGGCCGGCAACACGTGGGTAGTGTATTTAAACAATCTGACCACCACATACAAAAAGAGAGCCATCAGTACGCCGACCATATTGTCGTCGCTTAATACCGACCCAATGATGATAAAACGGGGCACAAAGGCCAGCGTGCCGGCAGCCGCCAACGCCAGCCGGCGCTGCTCCGGAAAAATCTCCAGCGCGGTGAAATAGGTGATAATCAACGTGAGGCTGCTGAGCAGAATTGACAGCCAGCGCCCGGCAAACCAGGCCAGAAACAGCCCGGCAAACGGCCACACTTCATCTTCGGTATAAATTAACAGGGCGCGGGGCAGCACAATATCGATCAGTTGGCGCGAGGCCGGTTCCCAGCTAAATTTAAAGGAGGGCGGTTCTGAGGCGTCGATGGGGGCGGTCAGCAGGGCCACCAGCGAATGGTAGAGGGGTGGCTGGTCAGATTTGTAGCCGGCCCCTTGCTGCTCCGCCAGATTCACGGGGGGGCGGCCATGGTCAATCAAAAAACGGATGTAGGTAAAATGAACATACTCATCGGGCGCTTTGCTGAGGGGAATAGTGGTGCTGAAAAATCCAGCCAAAACAACATATATTATCAGCAGCAGGAACAGCCCGCTGTGTTTTCGAACGTTGGACAGGTTACTCAATGGTTACCGTCCCCAATGTTATCATTTCAGAAGTTGGCTGCCCTTGGGCATCAAAAATGGGTAGGCGAAAATTTTCTTCCGGCAAATAGATGCCAACGGAAACGGTGTAATCGCCGGGTGGCGTGTCAGAGTTAAGGGGGAGAATGTGCGCATCTTCTATAATTGTATCCTCCAGCCAGGTCGAGGTATGTTGCCGCCCGCAATCCGGTGCAGAATCGGATTGGGCCACAACGTTACCTTCAGCATCTGCAAGCTGAACCAACACGTTAAAGTTGAAAGGTTGATAGTCTACGCCCCGTTGCCACTGAAGAACAACCGCCAATTCTTCGCCCGGATGGGGCTGTGGCAGGACAATTTGGTCCCCCAGCAGCGTGAACAGATCGGCAAAGTTTTCTGCGGTCTCCACTTGCTCACCACGAGGCCACACAAACGCAGCCGGGGTGGCTGAACGATCAAAGGCCTGGTATAACGTCTCGACATCCGGGGGAAAAACAGGGTCACTCGCGGGCAAGGTTTGAAAAACCGCAACCTGACGGCCGTTTTTGGGCAACTGTATTTGCCCGGCCAAAGCGTAATCACCTGAAAGATCATCGTGAATATCTTTGTAATTAAAGGCCAGATAATATTTTTTAGGCCGGCAGCAAACGCAGCCCCACAGGGCTTGCCGGGAGTACCAGCGATATAAGCCGGAGCCGCTGTTGGTGGCAAATCGCCCATCCAGTTGGCCGGTGGCGTACAATCCGCCAACGGCTTTCCAGCCCACTGTGCGCACAAAGCCAAAATGGTGTCGCGGTATTTTTGAGTAGGGCGACCAGTACAAGGCGGGTTGGCTGCCGGGCCACTCCCCCCGAAATTCCACGTCCTGGCGCAAAAAGGCAATATACAGATAACCGCTAAACAGCGCTGCCAGACAGGCGGCCACGCCAACGGGAGCCAGAGAGTGGATGGCAGCCAACCTGCGCCACAGCCACCCGGCGCCGATAGCGGCCAACATCACCCAGGCCGGAGAAACTGAGTAGAAGTGGGTGCGCGGATCGGCCACGATAAAATTGTATCCCAGAAAAGTTGTGGCCAGCCAGACAATGACGGTTTTCTCACCCAAGCCAATGGCCGGCGATAAAAACGCGCCCCCCAACAGCAGGGCAAACGGAATAAAAGCCAGATCAACACCAATGGTCGAAACATAAAATGCGTCCGGGAACAGGGACAGGACGATGGCAGCCACAACCAGTAACGCAGTCAAAAGATGTCGGGCCGGCCCCAGGTGCCGGAGGCCACGGGTATTTGTTACGGCCCCGGCCAGAAAACCAAGAACGAGCGCCCCGGTAATCATTACATAATAAAACGAGTTGTAAAAGGTGGTGTAGTGAAAGAAATCGAAGAGATTGTTATTGAGCAGATGGCCACCAATTCGCCCGCCTACGTAACCGGCGGTAAAGGTTGATTGCGGGTTGGCAGCAAACGGCACCACAAAGAGTGCGGCAATGGCCACCACAATGGCCGCCGCCACAAACAAGGCTTTCCAATGGGCGCGGGCAAATTGAGGGGAGGACAGAATGATGTAAGCCAATGCCGGGGTAATCAGGATTATATCGTAATGAAATAAAATCCCAACACCCAAAAATGCAGCCCCCAACATTCCCCAACGGGCGTGTTCGGTCTGTCGCCATTGCCAAAAACAAAGCAGCGCCAGCAGGCTCATCCAGATTACTATTTGCTGGTATTGCAGAATACGAGAGAAACCCAGCATAAAGCCGTTCAAGGCCAGCAACGCCGCCGCCACTAAAGCGGCGGCGCTGTCGGCCAACAATTTTTGAGCAACCAGATATACGGTCAGAATCGACAGAACCCCGGCCAGGGCAAAGGGGAGACGCGAAATCAGTTCGTTGACGGTGCCGGTGAGCCGCCATTGCATCACCGGCATAATAATTTCGCCCGGCCCTTTTTTTCGATTGACAAAGAGCGCGTCTTCACGGCCTTCGAGCGACTCGGCAGCAGAAATCAACGGTTTGATTTCGTCGGCACTAAATTCACTGTAGCCTAAACCGTAAAATCGTAACAAAGCGCCGCCCAGCAAAATAGCCAGCAACAGCAGATAAACCCGGCGAGGCCGGGCCGGAAGATCATCCCCGGCGAGGGCCGGGGCCTCACGGGGGGCAACGAGGCCGGCTAAACTTAGCAGGTTGAGCGCCAACAGGATCATCCAAAGCGATGTGGGGCCGGGCAGGTAATGAAGCAGCAGCCCGGCAATGACAATCAAGACGTAGCTCAACCCCAGCCCCACAACTGAGCGAATCAGGCGATCCTGCCCCAAGGCCAAACGTTCTACCCAGGTCAGGCCGGGTAATAAAAGCAGGATCATGGCGCCAAGCACACGCAAAAAAGCGCCGGCATTTGCCAGCAGCAGCGCGTTGCCCACTACCAGAGCAATGAGAAAAATTACCGTTGTATTCAGATATTTGGTGATACGAATTTCTAAGTTGTTGTTTACCATGCTTGTTCAACACCACGCGAAAACCACTGTGAGAGCTTTGCTAACATTGCACGCAACGTTATGCTCTACCGGCCTTCGACAACATCGATTTGCGCGGCCAGGATTTCGTCACCTTCTCCGCTTTCGGTTTTTGCCGGCAGCCGCACGTCTGTGTCGGGGTCGTACATTCCGATAAAAAGATTGTAGCTTCCCGGCGAAAAGTCGGCGGGCAGTTGCATCGAAATGACTTCTCTAATTGTTTGTCCCGGCGGCCAGGCATTGGTGGGCAACATTCCTTTTTTGGGGTAGATGTGAATATCCCAGGCCGAATAGTGCTGAATGTTGTCAACATGAGGGATGGGCCGAATATCCCCCGCAGGCGCAGGAAAAGGGAAATGGTCAAAATTAGCGACGGGTTCATCACGGTCATCGCGAAGCTGAAGAAATATTTTATAGGGTCGTTCCAGCGGCTGCAAGGTAGTCCAATAGGTTGCCAATCGAACTTCCTGACCTGGAATCCAGGGGCCGGGGGTGAGGTCGACTCCTTCCACGATGACTTTGTCGCCAAGTTGTTGCTTTACAACGGTAGAAGGTAATTGAGTCACATGTTTTTCAGCGGCGTAGACAACCATATTTTCTTCAAACGGAAGTTCCAAAAAAAACAATTCGTGCAATTTGCTTTCCAGATCGGGTAGATATTGGGCAAAGCGCCAATCGGCGTAGATAGCCAGCGGGCAATCATACAAATCCATTTGCTGGAGAACCACATCGGTTGTCAGCCAGCCCGCGGCCAACCGGCCAGCCGTGGTCTCTGATAACCGGGGGGGCACCAACCGATTTGCAGCCAAGGCAAAACGTTGATCATCGGTAATCAGGCAATCTCCTTCGGCGGTGTTCTGCCAGACATATTGCACCGCCGGAATATTCAAATCGGGAAAGGTATCCAGAGCAGGAGCCGAAAAGGCTTTTTGAGCGGTTACGCCCAAAACCCCGGCAATAGCGGCGAGGCTAATTATTGCCACAGCGGGCTGCCTGATTCCGGGATTACTGATTACGTTTTGTACCCCCCACAAACTGAGTTCAACTACACCGATGGCGCTAAGTGCTGCCAGGGCAGGGTCCATCATTACGGCATATCGCTGGCGCATGGGCGATTGCCACAGCAAGGGCAGCAACGACAAACCAAACCAAATACCCCAATACCACACGGACACCCGTTGTTTGCGCCGGCCGGCAACAACCCCGACCACCGCTCCAACCAGTAGTGGCATGCGGTTAACCAGCATCCGGGAGACATCGTCTGTATTACCGGGCAAAAACCCGCCCGCCACGCCTACTTGCCGAAAAGACAGCCGGAACAGAAATGTCTGCTCGAACATGGCGTAGGGGTCGTAAATCATTATAAAAATCAACCAGGGCACAATTGCCCCTGACAGCCACACAACGCCGCCAATGACAAGCTGCTGAAAAATTTCTGACCGGGAGGTTTTCCCTTTGTCCACCAACAAGGAAGTCAAAACCATCAGAGCAACCATGGCCGGCATAAAAACCACCAAAAGTTTAAAGGCCAGACTGAGAGAAAACGCTGCTCCGGATAGCGCCAACCACCGCCATTTTCGGTCAAAGGTATATTGTTGAACAAATACAAAACAGACCACCGCCAGGGAAGTGGCCGGCACTTCGCCCATTATTGATGCAGAAGCGGTAAAATACTCGGGGGCAAACGACAGAAAAACCGCCGCTAATGTACCGGTTAATAAGGCCGCCACACTGCGCCACGGTCTAAACGATAAAAATATGGCGACGACCCCCAACAAACTAAATAACATCATGGGGTAACGAACAGCCAGCGTAGTTGTGCCAAACAGCCTGGCTCCCAACTGGATGGTAAGCACAGCCAGGGGGGTGATGCCGACAAAGGTCTCGGAATAAGGGGGGTACCCGGCGTTGGCCAGTTTACCAAACATAAGCCAGAGTCCCTCGTCGTAACTAAAGCCGTTTACCCACAAATATTGCACCCGTAACCACACAGAGACCAGCAGCACAAACAGTAGTGCTATCCAGGGGAAAAATACCGGTACCGGTTTTGCCCGCATTTCTTTGGCTGTCATTTAGGCTGCCCTTCCCTGCTTAAGTTCCGAGCACCTGTCTTTTGGGTGATCTCCGTAATCTCGTTCCAGTGGTAACGGCTGATAACATCTTTTAAAGGTTTGGTAAATTGGTGGTTTTTTGAAAGCCCAAACCTGAACAACACGTATTTACACAGAGTCCACAAGGTAGCCAAACCATAGACAACACTTCGCTTTAAACCAATGGATGATGCTTCGGGAAAATAACGGGTAGAAATTGAAATTTCGCCCACTTTAAAGCCAAACGCCGAGGCTTGCGTTAATACTTCGCTATCAAACACAAAATCATCAGAGTTAATAATAAAGGGAATTGTGGTCAAAAACTTGCGGCTGTATGCCCTGAAACCGGAGTGATATTCGCTCAGTTTTTGGTGGAGCACAAAGTTTTCCAGGCCGGTTAAAAAGCGATTGCCAAAATATTTATACAGCGGCATCCCGCCTTCCAGCGTTCCCTGTCCCAACAATCTGGAACCAATCACCATGTCACAATCGCCGCGCCGAATAGGTTCGATCAGGGCCGGAATACACGTAGCATCGTATTGATTATCGGGATGCAACATAATTATTATTTCTGCGCCATCCTTTAGCGCCTCAAGATAGCAGGTTTTCTGATTGCCGCCATACCCTTGATTTTGCACATGAATTATTGTTTTCAAGCCAAGTTTTCTGGCAATGGCTACCGTATCGTCTTTACTCACATCGTCGGTGAGAATGATTTTATCTACCACATCTAACGGGATACTGGCATAGGTAGATTCCAGGGTTTTGGCCGCATTATAGGCGGGCATAATTACGACGATGGACATCGATTACTCCATTTTGGAAAAGAAACTCATTTACGGGCTAATCACCTGAACAGGGCCAATTGTCACGCTGCTTACCCCGGTCATTTTACCATCAACCACCAATGGAAGATTAACGGCGCTTTCGCCCACAATAATATAATACCCAACATCCAGAAAGTATTCGCCCGGCGGGGCATCAGGGTCTACCGGCACAGCGTAGCCATCTACCACAATTTCACCCGGCGCCCACAACAGGGTGCTGTAATATTCCAGAGGCCGCCGGTCATAGCCGCCACGTTGGGCACCGGCAATATCTAACACGTTGTTAAATTGAATAAAGTTAGCCTGCGGAGACTTATCCGCAGGCGCTTGCCAATACAGCGTAACTGGAAATGAATCGCCGGCTTTAACCTGATTCTGCGGCAATTTGTACCCCAGTAAATTAACCTGATTGGCAAAGTTGGCCGTGACCGGATTTTCAATGTCCGGCATCTGGAATTGGCGCGGCCACCAGTTTTCAACGGTTAATAACGGGCTGCTGGCTACCTCATCTCCTGGCGCGGGAGAAAGCTGCAAACGATAGGTACCGCTTTGCCACCGAGGCCCAATAACAAAATTATTAACGTTACCCCGGGCTTCAGTTGGCGGCCACAGTTGCCCATCGGGATCAACCAACTGCACCCTCAAATTTTCATCTGCACTATCAGGAAAAATTATGGAAATGGTAGCCGGATAGCGATAAGCCGGCATTACGCCGGTTTCAACCGGCCCATCTGAGTTCCACAGGGCAAATTTGATTTCGCCGCCGGTTGCCGCCCCGACGCTGATACGGTGGTCAAAGCCAGATTCCGCAGGTTCATTCAATGTAAATTGTCCCAGCAACAGGGCGTCTTTGATGTCATTGATTGGCAGCGGGCCGGTGCTGCTCATCATCTGAATTTGCAGTTGATAATCTCCGGCGGCCAGGTTTGGCAGCGGCAGCGCCAACCGGTCAAATACCGAATCGCCGGGGTCCCAGGCCAACGTTGGCAGGCGGCCATCGCCGTTGTACCCAACCCAGTGTGACACAGATTGACCCTGCGCATCGACAACATCAACCCCCAGTAAATAATTTTCAGAGATGTGCTCAAGGGCGCGCCACCCCAAATTTAAGCGCATCAATCCTTGCTCCGGCTCCAGAGAAAGGTCGTAGCTTGCCAGCTCAATTTCCTCGCCAAACCTGGCATTGACCGGCGTAGAAAACCAAGCTGCGGCTTCGGGTTGGGTACGCAGCGGCAAAACCCGGCCGCCGGCTGTGGCTAATCGATGCACGTGTGCGCCGGTCCAGATTAATAATCCGGCTACAATTATGGGAAACACCCATCGCTGCCATTTTTCGGTGAGGGCTGTCGACACCCCCCACACAATCAACACCACAACCGCAGCCGCAGCGGGAATTAAAATATGCCGGCCCTGGGCAGTTTCTCCTATTCGACGGGATAACCAAAAACGAAGCAGCGGAAAGATAAAAAAGATACCGGTGTGGAAGATCATTAGCAGAATCCACTTGCGGGTATGCCGTTCTCTGCGCCACAAACGATATAATCCAAAAACGGTCGTTGCTAACATCAGGGTAATAATGCCATAAGCATAATAAAACAAAGGGCGGACGCCCCCAATACTAACCCCCCAAAAAGAGTAAAATGTTGTTCGAGTCCAGCTTGTAAAGGAGCCAGGCTGCCTGCCTTCTGAAATACCGGACACCCCTGTTTGTCCGCCGCTAAAGAAGTAGCCCACTCGGGCTAATGTTATGTCGCTTCCACCTGTAGCAAAGGGAGTCAGCAAACCGCTCAACCACCCCGTCTCATCTACGGTATTGAGATACCAGAGATTCCAGGCAAACCACCAGCTTGAGGCGAGAATGGCGCAACCGCCAACAACGACAAGATACTTGAGCAGCCATCGCCAATTATAGCCATTGTATCGGGCAAGCGCGGTAAAAACCAGCACTGTCTCCAACGGCAAAATAAGCGTTGTATATTTAGCTGTTACCGACACCCCCATAGCCAATCCCATCACCAGATACCCCCGCAACGCGTGAGGTTGTTTTATTACCTTGATGAGGCTTAAAAAGTAGAGCGTTGAAGTTGCGGCTACCAGTGCATCTTCATTTAGCACAGAACTCATAAAGATAAAGGTGGGCGTAAAAGCCAGGAGCGCAACTGCTGTTAAAGCCAGCCACTCCCGATTAGGAAAAAACTCTAAGGCCACCAGGTAAACCAGAAGTAATGTAACAATATTTGTAAAAACAGAAAGCCAACGCCCCAATTGCAGAGACAAAATTACACCATAATAGGGCCAATTCTGGTCCTCGGCAGGCAAATACCAGGTACTCTCAGCGCCAATATCTATCGCCCGATAACGAAATGAATCCCAAAAAATCTTGATGTACGGAGGAGCCTCAACGTCGACATCCATAATTTTGCTCAAGCCGGCTACCATAAGGTGATACAAAGCGGGTTGGTTACCGTCAGCGCCAACTTGTTCCCGCTCATCATAGGTAATGGGCAGCCTGTTATTGGCAACAATAAACTTTATATAGCTTAAGTTGCTCCCCTCGTCTGGCCCTTTGTTAAAAGGAGTTACACGGCTAAAGGCAATGGCAAATATTGTATAAACAACAATAACTGCGACCAGCCCTGAAATTGGCCATTTTTTCACTTCGTTAATACCTCAAACGATTGCACTTGGCTAGATTAATTTCCGTGCCAGGTTGGCTTTTTAAAATCTCAACAAAATAGTTAGAGTTCTCTACTCTTCAAGAAGTTCCAAATCCTGTAACGCTTGATCAATAATACCGGCCACAACTGCATGCCCGGAAGGGGTCAGGTGCAGGTCAAGCTGGTAATACAGCAAATCCTGCGGGCCATGGGCTTTGCCGGCCGCTTGTAGAGAAGGGGTGAAATCAACAAAATAATATCCCAACTCCTCCCCCTTTGCTGAAAGATATTGGCGCTGGACCTGGCTAAACGACGCCATCAGATTCTTCAGCTTTGGATCATCAAAGACAACGTAATCAGAATAAGCCGTGTGCGCCGAAGGGGTGTAAGTTACCAGCGGAATAAAATTATCCTGTTCCGAAAGCTCAACAAACGTTGCCAGCGCCTGTTCTATCACTTCAAAAACTTCAGGCTCCGTCTGCAGGGTGGTCATACGAAGCGCATTTTCCACCTCATCGGTGTCAACATTCTCAGAATTAAAGGGCACTTCGACCTCACCCGGAAATACAAAATGATATTTAAAGTTGATCTCAATTTCGTTTGGTTCAGGCGTGTAAAAATAAGTATCCTCTAAATAACTAATTACCGAAAGAAACAGGTTAGCGGCGTAGCTGTACTGTTTTAATAAATTGGCGTCAAAAAAATAATGTCCGGTTGGGGTTGGCGCGTCTGGCAAAGCGGAGTCGTTTTTTTTAATCTCCCGGTAATACCGCCGGGCGTCCCGAAAATCATTGCCCTCGTAGACGTTTATAATTACAATTTTGGGCGATTTTTGCAGGCCAAATTTTTTGAGCAGTTGAATATATTCGTGCAGCCCTATCTTTACGCGCCCAAGATTGTACACAGAATCTCCGGTTAACTGAGCCAGCCGGCTGCTCCACGTATCGCGCGGCTTAACCGCATGGCAGGTGGTAAATGAGTCACCCAGAGCCACAATATCGATAGTTTCCTGCCGGTAGCTATTTTCCGGCAAATTACAAAACCCCATTTCGTCCATAACTACCGTACCGCCGGAGCCCATGGGCCAGGTAATTTTGGTAAACGGTTTGTAGATTCTAAGTTCCGGGCCGCCGTCGTCCCGCTCAACCACTACGGTATCCCATTTTTCAGTAGGCAGCTCACGGCTACGCGCAATTTCTGCTCTGGGCTGCGCCTCAAAACGTGTCAGCAGATGGAGTGGAATCAAGCCGGGAAAAAGTCGCAATCCAATTTCTATCAGGATAAGGGTGAACAGTATGCTAACAAAGCACTTCACTAAAAAATCTGGACTCTTTTTCATAATTTATAAAAAGCTGCGGCAGAGAACCAAATTCTACCGCAACGGATCGCCTCACTTAATTACCGAAAACATCTCCAACACAACCGTCCCGTCCGCCGAACCCTCAACCGGCAAACGCTGCCCGGTGGCAAAATCATACAGGCCGACCACAATCTCGTGCTCGCCCGGCGGCGCCTGTTCCAGCGGAACCACCAGCTCATCTTTAATAATTTCCCCGGCATTCCACAGGCCGGTTGGATAGGCCCCACCGGCCGGCGGGCTATCCTTTTGAGCTACTACCTTGCCGGAAACATCCCGGACATGTACAAATGCGGTGTAATCAACCTCCGGCGAGGCCAACGCTTGCCAATACAACGTAAGCCCGGCTGCCGGTTGCTCACCACCAACCATTGACAGATCGTAACCCAACAAGTTAATTTTGTCACCCAACGCCTGGTCAACTACAACCTGAGGCGTCGGGTTTTCAACGGTAATTCCTGGCGGCGCACCGCCAACCTTGACAGGGCCAATTGTGACCGATGTTTCGCCCGCAGGCGCGCCGGTTTCGGGATTGGTTATTTCCAGCGAGCCGGCTTTTCCGTCGATTTCACGGTACCAGCCCACACTGAGCGTGTACACCCCATCCGGCGCATCCGCATTAACCGGTACCGCAAAGCCGTCGGTCACAACCTCGCCGGGAGCCCACAACAGGGTGCTGTAATTTTCCTTTGCCAGGCGATCATATCCCCCCCTGACAAAACCCTGATTATCGAGCAAACGGGTGAAAATGACAAATTCTTCGCCCATCCATTGCTGTCCCTGCCAGACCAGGGTCAGGGGCAATCCGCCGCCGGCCTCCACCCGGCGGGAGGGAAGTTGATACCCCAGCAGCTTCACCATTCCCCCAAAATCCACGTTCAACGGGTGGCTCATTTCTGCCGGAACTGCAAAATTACGGCGGCCAGGTTCCACCCGCAGCGCAGGGCCGGATGTTGAATCTTCGCCCTTAATCCTGTATTCGCCGGGCGGCCAGTGGGGCTGCACAATAAAGTTTGCCCAGCCAAACCCCGTTGCCGCCGGTTTAACTGTGCTGCCGTCCGGGGCCACCAGCGCCAAATTATCTGTTGGCATGTTCCGGTTTCCAAGGGTAATGGGGATAGTTTCCCGCCCGGCAAAACGCGGCAGGCGGCTGGCCGGCGTACCTTCCTGCCACACCGTAAAGTCGTTTTTGGAGAGGCCGGTCATCTGGAAGAGCGTAAACGGGGCCAGCGATTGCCAATCGAACAGCGGGCCGTCATTCGACAAAATGCGCCACTGCACCTCATAATCCCCGGCAGCAATATTCTCCAGCGGCAGCCAGCCCACATCCCGCACCACATCGCCCGCTTCCCAGGCCCGGGTGGGATAACGCGCCTGCGTTTGAACCCCGCTCCAGGCCGATACCGGGCCAACCTTGCCCACAAGTTGCAGCTCAAATTGATAATCTTCCGGGGCAAACTCGTCCCCCCCCTGCCAGATAAACGATACCTGCAAAGATTGCGCCAATTCCTCCATCCGGTAATCAAGCAGCGTGGCCCCGCCCGGCAGAGAAATTGATGGAACCGGTACTACTTCTGCTACCACATATGGCGTGGTTTTAACCGGCAACAACGGCGGATAGCTGCGCCGCATCACCACCAGTTGGCTCACGGCTCCCGCCAACA
The DNA here is from genome assembly GCA_964460505.1 of uncultured Caldilineaceae bacterium. Lineage (GTDB taxonomy): Bacteria > Chloroflexota > Anaerolineae > 4572-78 > J111 > J095. The sequence continues at coordinate 14,447 of CAYWSS010000039.1, forward strand.
GGATTGCAAAAAAAACGTATTGCGTATTGCGTACTGCGTACTGCGTGTTGCGTATTCGGGAAATGTAATCGAACAGGCGGACGGCGATGACAGTGATACCCAACACAAACAGCACCGCCACTGCCGGCCCGGCTAAAAAGAGGATGTGCCGGCCCTGCACCGCTTCCAGCGCATCCCGCGCCCCAAATAATCGGGCCAGCATAAAGGGCGTGGGCAGCAAACAGGTTAAAATTAAAAGGATGAGGGATGAATGGTGAAGGATGAATTGAGAAAGGGATAATTGCAAATTGCGGGCGGTAAGCCGCACATAAGTGACCAAACCAATAACAGACAACAGCGAGGCAACAGCCATCACCAAAACAAACCAATTGAGCGGATAAGGTTTTACCACCGGATTGCCCCAAAACGTTTGCCAAAAGCCGGCAAATGTTTGCCACGCTGTGTAGCTTTGGGTTTCGATAAACGCCGGCGGCGGAGCCTGCCCCCCGCTGAGCCAGGCAAACAGCGTTTCAACGGTGCGGTCGCTGCCATCTCCGCGAATAAGCGGCGCCAGCGCGCCAAGCACAGGGCCATACGTGCCGGTCTCGTTAAAGGTGACAACCAGGTACACAAACCACCAGCCGGAAACCAGCAAGTAGGCAATGGCGGCCTGGGCGATATGTTTCCAGAAGGTGAATTTACGAAAAACGTAAAGCATGTTACGTGTTACGTATTGCGTATTGCGTATTTTCTGCTGCCCTGCGCCCCTGCTCCCTGCTCCCTGCTTCCTGCTTCCTGCCACCACGGCCCACGCCACAAAAATAATAACCAACGGCAGCAGTGCCGCCAGATATTTTGTGACCAGCGCCAGCCCGGCAATGACGCCCAGCCCCCAAAATCCCCGGCGCAAATAGTGACCGTTCAAAATATGGAGCGCTACCCACAAAAACAGGGCTGCCAGAAACAAGGTCAGGCTGTCGTAGTTAAAAAGCATACCGGTAAAGATAAAGCGAGGATTAAAGGCCAGCACGGCTGTACTCATCAGGGCCAGAAATGTTGGGGGCAAACGCAAATCAAAAATGGTAAATTGCAGATAGTCGGGGGCTTTGAGGGAGGTAAAAAGATTCAGGGCAATAGAATAGGTCATCAGCAGCGTACCCACAGAAAAGGCAATCGATAAAAATCGACCCAGGTGCCACACCAGAATTTCCTGCTGCCAGGGAAATTGCTCGTCTTCGGTGTGAAGAATAGCCTCCGGCCCCTGTGCCGGAACCAACTGCCGGCGAATATTGTCGGCCCGATATTTAAAGGTGGGCCGCCCCCCGGTTTCGATGGGGGCAGTTAAGGCCGCGGCAAAAAAATGATACAGCGGCGGCCAATCTGATTTGTAGCCGGCGATTTCACGCTCTGCCGCATTTGCCGGTAATCGCCCGTTTTCGGCAATAAATTGAGCGTACCAAAAATGCGCCCACTCATCGGCCCCGCGCCCAATGGGAACCACCACACTGTAAGCAACGGCCAGCAGCAGATACAGCCCCACAATCAAGAGCAGCTTTGGCATTGGATTCGAGAACCGGGTTTTAGTCTGCATCGTTCGCAATTATTTCTATGGGGCCTACGGTAACATGCGTAATGTCGCTCATTTCACCATTTTCCAGCAGCGGCAGCGATACCGGCGACTTGCCCACCGGTAAATAAAGCCCAACCAGCAAATAGGAGCTTCCCGGCGGCGGATCGGGTGGCATTTGCTAATTATACAGATCGCTGACCACCTCGTG
>CAYWSS010000040.1:0-16166 GCA_964460505.1 uncultured Caldilineaceae bacterium
TTTGAGGCCGGGGCGCAGCTTGCCGCCGAGGCCTACGCCTCGGCGGCCCGGCGCAGCGATGCCCACAATCAGGCCTGGGCGCTGCGCTTTCAGGTTTATTATCTGCTGCCGCGCGGAGCGTTTGCCGAGGCGCTGGTGGCGCTGGAAAAACTGGAATTGCTGCTGGCTCAGGATACGCATATTATTGACGAGGCGCTGCGTATTGATTTGTACGGGCTGCTGTCGCTGGTGTATCTCCGGCTGGAAAATTCGGCGGCGGCCGTGACTGCGGCCAACAAAGCCTCAGATTTTATCTTAAACGTAATGCCCACCTCTTATCTGTCACTACCCGGTTACGCCGGTCTGGCCGAAACAGTGTTGACGTTGTGGCAGAAAAATGAGGGAGCCGGCAAAAAAGAGGCTCGACGCGCCTGTAAATCTCTGCGTGGTTATGCCCGGGTATTTCCCATTGGCAAAGCCCGATCCTGTCTGTGGCAGGGAGTTTTTGAGTGGAATTTGGGGCACGCCCGGCAGGCCCAACAATGGTGGGGCAAAAGCTTAACCGCGGCCCAAAAAATGGAGATGCCCTACGACGAGGGGCTGGCCTGCTGTGAAATTGGGCAGCGGCTTCCGGCAGATGACCCGAACCGGGCCGGGTATCTTCATCGCGCCGAAAAAATATTTGAGCAGCTTGACGCCCCGTTTGACCTGGAACGAACCCGGGAGGCGCTGCGGTGTACAGCCGGCAACTAAGCGCCATTATCCGGGCCGCAACCGCGCGGCAGCATGCCGATTTGCGCCAGGCGATGCCGGTTGTGTCCGTTCAAATCATAGAGTGGATGCAGCAGTTGGCCGGCACCACCCAAACCGGGGCTTATTTTCAGCATCCGCTGGCCTTTCCGTCGTTGTTACTGCCGTGGTGGGTAGAAACACAAATTTGCGACGCGCCCGATGAGGCGTTTCAGCTTGACTTGGCCGGCTCCACCATTAACGGTTATTATTACATCCGGCTGATTGACAATTTAATGGACGGCGACACCACCGGGGAAGTCGGGCTGCTGCCGGCGTTAGGATTTTTCCACACCCGGTTTCAAAGCGTTTATCAAATCTATTTTTCGGCCGGCCACCCCTTTTGGGGCTTCTTCCGGGAAATCTGGTTTCGTTCCGCCGAAGCCGCTATGCAGGATGCCAACCTGACCGAATTTGACGAAACCCTGTTTAAACAGGTGGCCGCTCAGAAGGTGTGTGCGGCAAAAATCCCGGTGGCCGCTGTTTGCTACTTCTACAACCGGCCCGACCTGATTCCGCCGTGGGCGGCATTTATAGACCGGTTTGGCGCGTGGCACCAACTGCTCAACGACCTGTTCGATTGGCACAAAGACCACACCCATCACGCCGTTACCTGGTTTCTATCCGAGGCAGAGCGGCGGCAAGACCCCGCCGAGGCCGTGGTGACGTGGGTGGCCCGCCAAGGTTTTGCCTGGGGAATCAACCAACTCCAAACGTGGATGACTGACCTGCAACGGGCCGCCGAACAACTTGGCAGCCCGGATGTTTTGGACTATTTGAGTCAACGGCAGGCGTTGCTTGATGAGCAAAAACTTGCTGCCGAGTCGGGTTTGCAGGCAATCGCGAAACTGGCGGGGAGTATGGATTCGTAACGCCGGAAATGTAACCATTCAGCCCCTCTGTCATTCCCGCACGTATTAAGCGGGAATCCACAGACTGCACGCATAGATTCCCGCTAAAAACATGCGGGAATGACATAATTCTGGTAGGGGGGTGAACGGTTACCCGGAAATTGGCAATTTGTAGGTTGGGTTGAGCCAAAATCGACCCGCATTTAGACCCAATGTTGGGTTTCACTGACCGCAATATCGTGAGACCTGGTGGCAAAACCCAACAAATGAGGGGAGACAGTCCAGGTTCGCCCGTTCAACCCAACCTGCTATACTCAGTAGATCCAAATTGTACCTTCGGCAAACTGTTAGTTTGTTCGGATCAAACTAACAGTTTAACCTACGATCTAAGCAAAAATTGGACCTACTGATACTATCAGCAATTCCCGGTTTGAAAATTGGGCCGTCGATAATTACTTGTCGGGCTGGTTTTTGTTGGCATAAGAGCAGAATTGACAGAACCTACGGCAAATCAAAATTCCATCATTCCAAAAATTCTGCTCTGAAATATTCACAAACGCAATAATTTTCACACTCTAATTGTCAAACCGGGAATTGCTGTAATACTATCAATTTTTGGGGGAGCTTATGAACGATAACACCGAGTTGGACCTGTACACGCTGGGCCAAAACTATTTCATTCAATTTACCAAAGAGTTTGCCGCTTACGGGGTTGAGGCTGACCCCAACATGAAAATGCGCCCCGGCCAGGGGCTGCTGTGCTATTATGACCTGAAGGATGGAAACATCTATCTTTCAGTGCCGGACCTTGGCAAGCCGGTGGGCAAGCTGCAAGCGCTCTTTTTTCGCTCTTTGCTGGGCTGCGAAACTAACGAGGAACTGCTCTATTTTTTCCGGCTGTTTATCCCGCACATCATCGCGCACGAGTTGGCGCACCATTACCGCCAGCGCTACGGATTGTTTGGAGACAGCCTGTGGTACGAGGAGCAGGTAGCCAACAAGTTGGCCGTGGCGGTGGTCAAGCACCGGCTGTCGCCGCAGGAAAAAGAGACCGCCCGAAAATTTTTGCGGCGGGCCATTGATAATCTGGCCCAACAAATCGAAGAAAAAAACATTGCCGTCGATTCTTACTACAGTGTCCTGCACGCGCTGAACGTTTCTGGCCAGATTGATGTCCCAAATTTTGAAATTATCGAAATGCTGCAAACCTCGCTGGGGGCATCCACCGAGGATTTTCTGGAAGGCAGCGAGCAGCTTTCGGGCGAAATGATCGACCGGATTGAACAGCGTGACGACATTATCAACGAAATTAACGAGCAGTACACCGGCGACCAGATTAAATACATCTATTACCACCTGGGCTGGCTCTACCTGGATTTAAACAGCCGCGAAACTGAATACGTGGATGAATTTGCCCGCAATTATCTCAATCTTGGGGTTGAGCTTTTGCCCCAAATTAAGCCGGATCAGAAACTGAGCCAACTCCAGGCTTGTTTTAAGGCGTATCAGGATACCAACCCGGTTTCGGATGTGGCCGGTCGTTATTTTTATAAACGGTACCGCGCCCTGCTGCTGGCCAAACTGGAGTCTGTTGAATTAACGGTATCGGCCCACAGCGAAAGCCTGAAACGGGAAGCGCGGCTGCTTTTGGAAAACTGGGCTGAAGACCAATCGGACACGCTGGGTTTCCTCTCTCAATTGGCCCCGGCCAATTTGAGGCGATATTTTCCGCACGTGATTGCCGAAAATCTTGACCCTGAAATAAGACTCCCCGCCGACTTACCCACCGAAACCGACCGCCGCCTGTGGCAGCATGTGGCCGGAAATATTCCGGACGAGGCCGCCGCCAACACGCTCTACCGGCTGGGCTTGCTGGATCAAACAGACATTTACCGCCCGCTGCCGGCGGAGGTGCTGCTAAAGCTGGCCCACAAACTCAACCTGGTTAAATTTGCTGCGGGCGAACCGGTAATCTGGGAAAATGAACACAACGACGACGTTTTTTTTCTGATTGAAGGCAAATTGGAAGTTCTGGCTACCCGCAACGAAAAAGTTGAGATGGTAGGGCAAATTAACCCCGGGGAAATGTTTGGCGAAATCGCGTTTTTTACCGAAGACCCCCGGTACGCCACGGTTCGCGCCACCGAAACCTCGCGCTGTTTTGTGCTGACCGATGCCGATTTGCAGTTGGTTGCCTTTAAGCATCCCACCATTTTAATGCGAATGGCGAGCGTTCTGGCCAAAAGATTAGCCGATTCCTACGAAACCGGCCGGCATGAAATCGTGTAAATGTGCTTTTTGGGTGATTGTCAACGCCTTTTTTAGATGATAAAATGCGTTTAACTGGGCGTGTCCGGGATTTCAGGAGGACCGGGGGGCGCGGAGGGAGTTTCCCCCATATTCCCCCTTGTTATCCAGAATTTCAGGAATTCTGGACGCACCCCGCTTAACATCGGTTTTGTTAAAAAACAGCCGATCCGCAGCATTTTCCCAGGTTTAACAATTTTATTTTATGCATCTAAAGGAGGCATCATGGGCGCTGATTTACAGCTCTTGGTTGGAAAGATATTGTCAGACGAAGATTTTGCCAAAGCATTGGTAGAAGACCCCGAAAAAACGCTCAAAGAAGCCGGGATTGAACCCACGGTTGATTTGCTCGAGGCGTTGAATGGCGTTGACGCCCAGGCCCTTAAAGGGCTGGCCAGCTCCTTTGGCCCAGATCAGGCGGCTGTCTAAGGTTGTACAGCCCCGCCAAATATCAGCCGTATCGAAAAAAATATTGGCCCGCCATCGAACAGTTTTTTGGCGAGCTTCCTCCTCCCCTGTTTGAGCAGGGGGTGTTGCTAAAAAATAATCTGGCACTTCGCTACAGCGATACCGGCCAGTTTGGCGATATTCTTGCCCGTGAGCAAGACCTGCCCCTGCTCTACCTGCATTTCTGGCTGCTGGACGACCTGCACGTACCAGGCAGCCCTAACCTCATTGCGCTGAGAGAGCATATCTTTCAAGCGATGTTCTTTGCCTTTGCTGCCGTACACCTTCGCGAAGCCATGCTGGATGCCGGCCGCGGCTTTGATAGTCACTTTCTGTTTTTGGGGCAACTCCTGACCCAACAGGCCGAGGCGCATCTGGCGCATCTTTTCCCGGCAACATCGCCCTTTTGGAACTATCATCATGCCATCTGGCGCAACTACGCCGAAGCTGCGCTGGCCGGCCACTCCTCTCAATTAAATAATTCCACCGATGAAATTCCCGCGCCCCTGGCCGATAAATGGGCATTTACCAAAATTCCTGTGGCTGCGGTGGCTATTGAAGCCGGACGGGAAGCGGCGCTGCCCGGGTTAAGCCGGTTGGTGGACAGGCTCAACACCATTTACCAAATTCTGCGCAATATTTCCACCGTTCGGCGGGATGTGATGCAGCGCAAATACACCTATCCGCTGCTAAGAACCATGCGCGCCGCCGGCATCGATCCCAATCAGCCTGTAGCGCCGGAACGGATTTTAGGTGCATTGCTGCTGACTGACACCGTGGGCTTGCTGTGCCGGGAGTGTTTGTCTCTGCTGGATGAGTGCCACGGCATAGCTCAGGGGTTCAAATTAGAGACCTTCGTCGACTATTTTGCGGTCGTTCGCCAATCGATTAATGATGTGATGTCGCTGTTCTCCCTGAAGGCCGGCCCCTCTACACAGGAGCCAAAGCGCCAAATTCGCCATGCTTTTTTTGTGCCGCATATAGATGCTTTGCCGGTGGCCTTGCAGTTAGCGGAGGAGTATCTGCTGGCGGACCTCACCTTTAGAGACAGTTGGGAGGTGCAGCGAGGGTTGGTACCGAATCCCTCAACCCTCACTGCCAAGGCGTTTCCGGTGGGCTTAATTACCGAAATATTGTGCCGCTGCGGGCATTGCCTGCCGGAGCAGGTGGAACAAATCTTTGAAATGCTCCGGGCCTCCGGCTTCTGCTATTACGAAGATTACCCTGCCCTGCCGCCGGATGCCGACGATTTGGGCTTGCTGTTGCGACTGTGCCAATATTCGGGAGAGGATGCGCTAGAAACGCATCAAGAGATGCTGGCTGGCCCATTGCGCTGGATGAAATCCAGTAGATTGCCCACCGCTGAAATCCCGGTCTGGTTTAATCAAAATGAGGACGCAGGTGACGATTCACCCTCAATTCTGGTTTGGGGAAACAGTTGTGCCACCACCGAAACCAATCTGTTATTGGGGTTAATTGATTTTGATTGGGAGGGGTATCAGCAAATTATTCAGGAATCTGCATTGAGCATCCTGGATCGTTTCCTGGTTAGCGGGTTCGGCGCCACGCTGTATTATGCGCCCGCCTATATTTTGTGGGCAAAATTTAACCTGATGGCGCGGCTTTCAACTCGGGCAATTCAGCCGGGGCTGCGGGACAAAATTGCTCAAACAGTTCCTCTGCTGGTGGAGCGTTTTGAGATTGAAGCGCATCGCTCCCGGACAACGGCTCAGGCTGCAGCCTTGTTGACTTTGGCCGGTTTTCACCATCCGGCCGCAAAAAATGTTGATCCCGGCTGGGTAGAAATGCTGCTCAAACAGCAGCGTCACGACGGCAGTTGGCCTGGTGAAGCGCTGTTTCTCATCCCTCACCGGCGGGGTACGGCATGGTATGCCAGTAACATTATGACTACAGCATTTTGCTATTGGGCGCTGAAGACTTTTTCTGAAGAGCAGTGATGGGGCTACGGCCACCAGCGGCCAATATCTTTGATGGCCTGGCTGACTTCGCCCATACATCCAACGCCCCCCAGAGCAGAGATGATGGGTTCCAGAGTGAAAAGGTCGGCCAGTAGATTTTTTCGCCGGCGTTGAGCCAGATAGGTGAGCATTTCCTGCCACAGGGGGGACAAGTAAGCGCGGGGTAATTGCCTGAAACGGGGTATGGTTTGGGCCAATGTTTCTTCCAGATGGTCCCGGTTGCCAACAGCCCAGGTTGCGGTTAGCGCTTCTTTTAAAATTTCGGTGGGGTTGTCATCCGGAAGATAGAGGGCCAATTCTGCCAGGAGGATCGCTTTTTGTTTTAGTTCCGGCATGGTTTGAGCCGTTGAATGTGTTTTTATCAGCAGCGGTTCCGACAGGTGGGGAATTATTTGCAGCAATAAATCTGTCTGTTGCTGCCTCTTTTGCAACCCCTGAATAATTTTTAGCCCTTCTGCCAGCATCTGCTCCGGCAGAATCGGGATAATTTTTGATGCCGCTTCGACACGTTTTCTTTCGTTTGTAACAGACGCAATCGTAGCCAGCAGCTCCCCAAATAGATCTTCCCGAATAGTTGTTGGCAGGTGCGGTGACAGTTCGGCCAACACTTCGGCCCGCCACTTGATGTACCAAACACTCCGGTATGCAGACATTGCCTCCTGCAAGACTTGAGATTTTGCGACTCTTGGCAGGTACGATAATATCCTGGCCAGAACAATGGCCCGTTTGACATCGTCCCAGACAATTCTGGCAATAGCTATTGCTTTGTGGTAGTGATTAAATTGAGCAAACCGGACCGATAGCGCCACCAGGGCATCAGCCTGCCGCCATTCGTCCTTAATTTCATGAACAAGTCTCAGCGTTTTCGATAGTTCATGTTCCGGTAAATGGGGGCAAAGTTTAGCCAAAACATCAGCGCGATGGAGTTCGCTTTGCATATTTTGTACGGATTCCAGGGCATTCTCAATGAGCTGTTGCGGTAGGTACGGAGCAATCCCGGCCAGCGCCTTGTTTTGCGCCAGTTCATTTTGGAAAGATTGGACTATTGTTAACGTTTCTGTCAGATGGGCCGTGGAAAGATGAGGAACAATGTTAATTAATATTTCTGTCTTGTTTGATTCATTACCCAGGTTTTTTACAATGGCTAACGCTTTTGCCTGGAGCGGTTCGGACAAGTAGGGACCCAGTTTAATTAGAGCCGTAGTTTGCGCTCTTTCATCCTGTCCGTCCCAGCCAATATCATCAATTTCCTGCAAAAGCTGTGCTCGTTGTGACTCGGGAAAATGGGGAGCCAAATCCGTTAGCACCTGTAGTTGTTTGGGTTTGTCCCACACAGCTCTAACTGCCACAAACAAGCCCCGCATCGCTTTTTGTTTTGCTTCTTGAGGTAGATGTGGCACCAGCATCAACAGCGCTTCAGACCGTTGTTGTTCGTCGTAAATTGTGTGGGCAGACCGCAGCGCCTTGATTAATAATGATTCCGGCAAGTAGGGAGCCAGTCCAACCAGAGCCTCTGTGCGCCTGTTGGTGCCTTTAATTGATTGGGCAATACTCAGCGCCTCGGCCAGCTGAATATCCGGTAGATATGGGGCAGTTTCTGTCAGCGCCCTGGTTTGCCATTTATCATCCCAAATGCCTCGAATAGCAGTTATGGCCTGGGCCGGATAGCCCAATTTAGCCGAAGGCGGCGCAATGCCCGCCAGGGCCGCTGTCTGTTCAATCTTGTTATCAATGGATAATGAGATTTCCAGCGCCTCTTGCAGCGCCATTTTCTTTTGCTCATCGGCCAAATGGGGGGCAACCTTGGTTAACGCCTTAACTCGATGCCATTTGTTGTTAATGGCTCTGGCCGCGGTTAGAGCTTCATCCAGATGATTGTACTCAGCCAGGCGGTGGGTCAGCGAGGTCAGGGTACTGTATCGGCCTTCTTCATTTTGAATGTCTTGGGCCAGGAGCAGCGCCTTAACCAGTAATCCTTCCGGCAAATGTGGAATTAAGTTTGCCAGAATCTCTGCGCGTTTCCACTCATTTTGAATCTCCCGAATTGAATTGAGCACCTCCGTTAATATTTCTGTTTTAGGGGGTTCTTCCAGGTAGGGGGCCAAGCCTGCTGCCAGCGCGGCCCGATTTGAGTTCCCCTCAGTTTCTCTGATGAGCGTGAAGACACCGTCTGTCGCTTTCTGCTTAAACTCTTCTTGAAGATAGGGGGCCAGCCGGATAAGCGTTTTTACCCGCGTTTTTCTGGATTTAATGACCCAGGCTGTTGCGACCGCCTTGGCCAGCAGTTTTTCAGGCAGGTGTGGCGCAAGCTTGAGCAGAATTTGGCTGCGCTGTTCATCGATACGGATTGTTTTGGTAATAGACACCGCATCTTTTAAGGCTTCGTCCTTTTCTGTGGAAGGGAGATAAGGCGCCAATTCTGCCAAAGCCTCGGCGCGGGCCCCTTCCCATTCAATGTCTCTGGCAATAGTTAACGCCTGGGATAATAACGTTTCAGAAAGATGGGGGGCCAGGCCGGCCAGCAACTCGGTGAGTTGGTTTTCGTCGGTTACGTTCTGGGCGGCAACCAGTACCTTCTGCAAAAACTCAGCCCTTGTTTCGTGCGGCAGGTAGGGTACCAGTTGGGCAATAACTTCAATCCGGTACTCTTCTTCATCAATCGCTTCGGCAATGTCTAATGCTTGTTGCAGCATATCTTCCGGCAAATGTGAAATGAGTTTAGTGAGCGCTTCCGTTTGCCAGTGCTCGTTTTTTATAAGCTCAACCGCCGCCAAGGCGTGAGCAGGATTGTTCAGTTCTGCCAGGCGTTGAACTACCCAAAGCAGCGTTTCAGTTTGTTCCCACGGGGTGTTAATACTTTGGGCAATATTCAACGCTTTGGTAAGGGTCGTGTCTTTTACCCCGGAGGCCATGTGGGTGGATAGTTCTATAATTGCTTTTACTTGCTGGTCCAGGTTGAGCATTTGGCGAGCATATGCCAACCCTTGGGCCGGAGTCCACATTTGTTTTTCTACCAGGGCAATCAGTAAAGGCAACGGTAAATTTCTGGCCAAACTGTTGAGCGATGCAATCATGAGCACGTAACGAATCTGTAGGCTGATAGATGTTGACTGTGATAGCTTGTTGGCAGAATTCTCCTGAGCCGTGATTAATGCCAGGTTGACATCGGCCAGGAACCCGGAAGTTTGTCCCAATTGCTCACGGGCATGATACCATCCGTTGTTGCCGGAAGCGGTTTCTTCGTTGAGCAAAGCGTGAAGCTGGTCAGGTTGTCCGGCTTGTTGCATGTGCCAACTGAGATACACATGAATGTAACCGTCGTTAGGTAACGTATGCCATAGCCCATTTTGTGTCTTTTGTTTGTATCGTTCCAGCAAAGTGGTGTGTACTTCCGGCAGGCTAAGGCCCAACCCGGCGGGCCGGGGGGAAGTGAATAAACGGCGGGCAATATCGCGCAGTAAATCGTGCAGGCGATAGCTGGGCCACTGCTTTTCATCAATCCAAATCGGTGGACCTGGAAGCAACAGGGCGTCGTTCCAAAGGAGTTCAAGGGCGTCTACAGCTTTTTCTATGTCCATTTGCCACAGGGTGGCAACCATAGGGGCGGTAACCTGCACGTCTCCCGGTAAAACGCCCAGCCAGATAAAGGCTTGCCGGGTTTCTTCATCGTCATTTTCAAGCGCTTTCAGGCTAAGATTAAAAGAGGCTTCTACTTGCGAGCGCTCTCTTCGCCGCCGCCGAGGTGTTTCCAGCGCTTCCAGCTGGGCTACTTCTTCTTCCAATGCCTGGCGCAACATAGTCCACGTGGTGCCCCGCACGACTCTGGCGGCAGCTAACTCCAGGGCCAGGGGCAGAAAACCCACCGCTTCGGCCAGTCTCAGGGCATCGTTCCGTTCATCATCACTGATAGGGCGGTTCATACGGGCCGATAGCAGATTTAATGTTTGCACCGGACTCATAACTTCCATCTGGTATATTTTTGCGCCTACTTCTTCGGCTACATCAAATCGACGGGTGGTGATGAGCATGTGGCCGTGGCTGCCACACGCTTCAAAGGGGCGAATGTGTATTGCATCCCACACATCATCCAGAATTAGCAGGGCTGATTTGTGAGACAATAAGTTCCGCAGGTGCTTTGTTGCAGCCTTAACTGAGGTGGCCCGGAAATCAAAGTCACCCAATGTCTGTATCCAGTGACTGAGGGTGAACAGAATGTCAGGTTGCTGGCCCAGAGTTGCCCACAGGATACCATCACTGAATCGCTCCTGAATATCAGAATCGTAGGCCAGCGAAGCGGCGATTGTAGATTTGCCAATGCCCCCCAACCCCAATAATGCACCAACGTCGGGCATGCCCGGTTGCTGGAGGTCTGTGCCCGTAAGCTGCAATTTCAACGCATCTGTAATTTCCGGACGGGGTACAAAGTGACGGGGAATTGGTGGGGCCTGGTTAATAGCTGACCGTAACGTGTGGATTGTTGAATCCGGGTTTGCCACCGGCAGGTTAGGGGGTACTAACGTAACGCCAGGAAAAGCCTTTGCAATAACTTCAACTGGGGTGGCAAAGGCCACATCTCTCAGCTTAAAATTACTGTTGGGATGGTAGTAGGTGGCTGTTACCATGCCAATTACCCGGTCACCATGGGTATCAAGTACCGGAGCGCCGCTCATGCCCTCAACAATTTCCTGGGCTCTGATTTGAAGCATGGTTGTGCCCCGGCTATTGGTAATGGGCCCCAAAATAGTGCCCTGCGCCCACACCCCGCGAATATCTCCTAATTGAGGGTATCCAAAGGCATTAAAGGTGTGGTTGCCTGTGTTTTTGCTGGAGCCAAGTTTTAAGGGGATTACCCCCGCGGGGAGGGTGACCGGTAGCCGTAAAATGGCAATGTCATCTTCATCGGAAGAACGCCATGGATCGGGTAAAACTAACGAAGAACAGGTTTCGCCGGTGTGCGAAAAAACAACTGTAATGGAATCGCCCGGTGCGGCACCGACCGCCTTTACCACGTGGGCGCATGTTACAGCGACATTGTTGTTAATTATAAATCCGGTTCCGCAGATAGTGCCAACCGTATCGCGAATCTGGATGATGGAGCGTTTCAGGTCTTGGGTCATTTTAATTTAAGCAATTAGTACTATAGTCCTATAGTATCATTAACAATGTTAAGAGTCTAACACGGTTTTACGAAGTTTTCAACCTTTTGACATAAAAAAGGTAACGATCTTTACGTAAAGTTTACATATGTGACAAAAGTCGCATACAATTTGGCTGATTCTTGCTATGTTGGGGAGTGTAATTGACAGTTTTTATTTGAGATGCCGCGTATGCAAGCAGCAACATTCTTTTTGCCACAGATTGACGCTACAAAATGTACCGGATGTGGGTTGTGTATTAGAATCTGTCCCAATCAGGTCTTGGCGATGCGGCGGGAATGGGCCATTGTGGCCAAGCCGGGGGCGTGTAATTATTCCGGTGCCTGCCAGGAGGCATGTCCAACACAGGCAATTACGTTGCCTTTTGAGATTGTTTTTTAACCGGCTTGTTTTGGCCGGGGGGGGGATGTGTAAACTTTGCTGCCGGACACTTTTTCTGCCTATGCGCTTCAGAATCGCAGATTTACAGGAAAGCGCGGATTGGTCTCGTTGAATTAAGCCCCAAAATTTGTCTGTCTCAGAAAAAAATCCGCGAATTCCTGCCGATCCGCGGTTCTTCCCCGGCAACCATAAAAGTGTCCGGTAGTGAAGGGTGAGCAGGGTGGAAATTAAGGGGTAAATGGCGTCTGCTCCTTTGCATTACCACAAATGGATGGTTGTTAAGCAGCCTTATAATATTCAAATTTCAAATTTCTTAATGGAGATAATAAAATGGAAGAAAATACAAAAACCTACACTTGTCTAAATTGCAATCAACCCGAAACCGTGGTGCCGCTGGTAAATTTGCGGTACAGTGGAAAGCAAGCCTGGATTTGTTCCCAGTGCATGCCGGTTCTGATTCATCGCCCAGCGGAATTGGTTGGCAAGTTGGCTCATGCGGAAAATTTTGAGGCCGCACCAGAAGATTGTCATTAGAATCGAAAAAGCCGGGGTGCCCAGACCCGGCTTTTTCCAAAAGGAGGAGAAGAGTTAAAAAATATTCTAAATACAGTATACTCCTCTTTTATTCTGTCAACTTGATGTTAATTTGCCTACTACCCTACGCTTACCTAACGGAGCGCGCTCCAAAATAAAAATCGCCCGAAAGTTGTATCTTTCGGGCGATTTTTTTAGTTGTCTCCCGTTGAGAAAACTACATCAAACTTAGTAATCGCCACGTTTGCGCTACTATAAATGTCACAATAAATCCGGCCACAAGCGGCAGCAGCGCCGCAATAGTTGTCCATCGCCGGCTGCCGGTTTCTTTAAATATGGTATAAATGGTGGTGCTGCATGGATTGTGCAGCAGGCTGAACAACATCAGACTGACGGCTGTGAGCAAGGTCCAGCCGCTGGCCTGGAATAAGGCCAGGGTTTCACTCTCGCCGGTTTCAAACATTACGCCGGTTCCTGCTCCGTATTCTGCCGCGCCGGTTACCAGTACAGTCAGCATCAAAATGGTTGGGATGACAATCTCGTTGGCCGGGATGGCAACAATGTATGCTACCAGAATTACCCCGTTTAATCCAAACAGCAATCCAATGGGATTTAGAAAGTTAATCATGTACTCGGCAATGCTTACGCCGCCAAGGGTGACGTTGGCAATGAGCCAGATGGCCGCGCCGGCAGGCACAGCAAACACAATGGCTCGCCACAGGACAAAGATAGTGCGGTCAATGAGAGATGTATAAATGGTTTGCCAGAATCGCGGCGGGCGGTAGGGGGGAAGTTCCAGGCTAAAGGTTGATGCTTCTCCCTTTAACCAGGTTCGCGAGAGGCCCCAGGATATGCCAAACGTCATCAGCACCCCCAACATTGCCATGCCCACCACGGCCAGGGCCGAGACCAGCCCGCCCACGTAGGCAGGAACCAGCGAGCCGACAAATATCGAGGCGATGAGAATTTGAGTGGGCCAGCGGCCGTTACACAACGCAAGATTGTTGGTGATAATAGCAATTAACCGCTCGCGGGGGCTGTCTATGACCCGTGTGGATACAACCCCCGCCGCGTTGCAGCCAAAGCCCATCATCATGCTCAGGGATTGTTTGCCGTGCGCGCCGGATTTTTTAAAGATGTTATCCAGGTTAAATGCTACTCTGGGCAGGTACCCAAAATCTTCCAGCAGGGTAAACATGGGAAAGAATATGGCCATAGGGGGCAGCATAACGCTGATGACCCATGCCGAGGCCAGATAAACTCCGTCAATGAGCAGCCCGTCAAGCCACCAGGGCAGCCCGATGGCGGCGCTGACACTTTTTAGCATGGGGTGAATAGTGTCGATTAAGATAGACGCCAGCCACGCCGATGGAATATTTGCCCCGGCAATGGTAATCCAGAAAACCAGCGTAAAGAGCAAAATCATCAACGGAAATCCCCACAAGCGGCTGGTCACTAACCGGTCGATAGTCCGGTCGAGGTTGAAGCGCGGTGGGGTTTCGGGATAAGTGACGGCTCTGTCAGCAATGCGGGCGGCATCGGCGTAAATGGCTTCCACGACATTTTCGTGTACGTTGCTGCCCACTTCCCAGCGGAGTTTGGTGGCCGTATTGAGAAGGTTTTGGGCAGCCGATGGAATTGGATAGCCTACTGGTTGTAGTTGTTTCTGGTTAAGCATGCTGCGCCTCTTCTAATTGCAGAACCAGATTGCCGTTGGTTTCGCCGGGGTCGTCTCGGGTGAGGTCGCCCAATTCGCCCCGTTCAACGGCCTCAATAATGCGTTGGTCGCCATCCAGCAAACGCAGGGCAACCCACCTGGCATTGGGTAATCCCGGAAAAGCTATTTCCAGTTGTTGAACCATTTGGGTGATAGCTTTTTTCAGGGCCGGCGGTTCGTTTTTTAGTCGATGCGGTTGGCACACGTACTGCCCGGTAGCCACTTCACTGACGGCTTGCAGGAGTTCCGGCATCCCATCTTTTGAGCGGGCACTGGTTGCAATTACCGGTATCCCCAGGTCCCGCGCCAGTGAACGGGCGTCAACCGTAATGTTGTGGCGACGGGCTTCGTCCATCAGATTAAGGGCCACCACGGCCCGGTCGGTTATCTCCAGCACTTGCAGCACCAGGTTCAGGTTCCGTTCCAGGCGCGTGGCATCGGCCACAATAATTGTGACATCCGGTTGGCCAAACAAAATGAAATTACGGGCGACTTCCTCATCCAGACTGGTGGAAAGCAGCGAATAGGTGCCGGGTAAATCCACAATTTTATACTGATGCTCCCCAAACGAGAATCCTCCCTCGGCCCGGGCCACTGTTTTTCCGGGCCAGTTGCCGGTGTGCTGGCGCAGGCCGGTGAGGGCGTTAAAGATTGTACTTTTGCCGGTATTTGGATTTCCGGTCAGGGCGATGACATAATCCCAGGCTTCCATGTTGATGCCCAACTTGATCAGGTTGCCCACGTTGTGAGCAGGGCAAGTTTCGCAGTTGTGGGCGGCGGGTAGTTTTATCGATGTTGTCATTGGGCAGTCTCCATTTTTTGAGAGCTTCCGTTTCCGGTGGAAACGATATTAATCATATCGGCTTGTTCTTTTCTCAACCCAATCAGCGAGCGTCGAATCAGGTAGGCCGTGGGGTCACCGCCGGGGCTGACCATTTCTGCGGTAATCATAGTGCCGGGTAAAATTCCCAAATCCATAAAACGATGCCGTTCGGCGCCCCGGCAGGCCGGCGAAATGCCGATGACTTTGCCGGTTTCTCCAATGGTTAAATTGCTCAGGTGCTGGTATTGGGTAGGTTCGCCTGTCTCTGATTCATTGAGTGGCGAAACCGAGATATTACCGGCCACAACGGGAGCCAAGATGTGTTCCTCACCACCGGAGATAAATCGGATTCTCTGGGGCGTCATTTCTTTTATCTGAACCTCCATGCCCGGATACAAACCCTCTGCCACCAGTTGCGCGTAAACCACAGGTGGCTCATCTTCTATATGCACAATTTTTGCCGGGCTGCCACTGGCGAGCGCTGTCAGTGGCTGCCCCCCGTGCGGCACAAAATCTCCGCTGGCTGTAGGGATGGGGTCGCCGTGCGGGTCGTGGGTGGGATGCCCCAACCGGGCCGCCAGGGCCTCCACTTCGTTCGGGGTCATGGCGTGTTCCTTTTGCTCGGCTAAATGGTGCCATTCGGCTTCTTCAAAGCCGGTTTCATCGGCCAGGTACCGTTCCCACAAGCGGTGGGCCCGGATGATTTGCAGGCCGTATTCCTGTCCGTTGGGGGTTAGGTGAAACTCGCCGTTTTCTAAAGTGAGCAGATTATGAGACACCATATTTGAGACCAGCGTGCTGACCTCATCCGGCGTAATTTGCAGTACACCGGCAATGCTTTCCAGAGTGGGGCGTCTATTATTTTGCTCACATTTGTAGACGTGCTTCAGGACGTCTTCGCTCAGAACTCTTTCTGTAGCTGCGATTGAATTCATTATTGTTTACCTTTTTAGTCTTGGATAAAATAATATTTAGTCCAGGCTAAATATTTAGATTTTATTATAAAACGGTTTAACCTGATTGTCAATAGTTTTGATGCAAATAACAAGGCTATTGCAAAGTCAGAGGAGCAAGCAACCTCGGATGCGAAGCGGCCCTGTTCCGCATCTGAGGATGCTTCACTCCGCTAAACAGCATTGGTCAATTATTTGTTAAGGAACCGGGATACAATAACTTGTGCATTTGAAATATGTCATTTCGAGG
>CAYWSS010000041.1:0-16026 GCA_964460505.1 uncultured Caldilineaceae bacterium
ATCCGCGCTTGTCTGTGTCCTGCAAATGAGATAACCTTATTAGGGAACAAGTCTATTCTCTGCGCTTTCTTTGTGGCCTTTGCGGTTTACCTTTTTCGCGCAGCGCCCGGTTCGTTTGGGTTAGGGAGCGTACAACAAGTTTTAAGCCTTTTTGTTTTGTGGTATCATTAGATTTTAGGTGGGGATACATACAATTTTCCTTCCTGGGCTTTCAGGATGCCACAAAAATAACTCTAGTACAGCTTGGCAGAAGTCTTTCATATAGTTGCAAACAATGCTTTGCCCGCCTTACGGTACGGAGCGCAAAAGTATACTTTTGCACTCCGTAAACTACCGAATGATTTACGCCGTCGCATATTAGCGGGTTGCCCGGAAACTAACCAGGCGACCCTGTTTTAGATCGTTACCGGGTTAACCCGGTAACGGGTATTCCGCCGGCTTAAGTCGGCATACGCAAAGTGTGGATTGCAGATACATCTCTGTAATCATCAGAAAGCGGGTCGCCGGAAATTACCCGGGCGACCCTGTTTCTATGCAAACTTTGGCATAGGTGAATGGTATGGCAGAAGCGGTTGGCAGATACAAAATTTATGAGGAAATTGGGCAAGGCGGCTTTGCCATTGTTTACCGGGGACACGACACCTCGCTGGACCGCCCGGTGGCCCTCAAAGAGTTACGCCCTATCCTGTTGCAGGATAAGAGCTGGGTCAAGCGATTTGAACGCGAAGCCCGCACAATTGCCCGCCTGGATCACCCTCACATTGTTCCTGTTTACGACATCCACGAAACTCAAAATCGGCTGTTTATTGTCATGCGCCTGGTTGATGGCGAGAGTTTAGAGGAGTTTATTGCCGCTCGGGGTAAACTTCCGTGGCCGGAAGTTGTAGAAACAATGACGGCCATTACAACCGGGCTGGACTATGCCCATACTAACGACATATTGCATCGGGATTTAAAGCCGGCCAATATCCTGATGGATTCTCAGCGCGGCCCGTTGCTGAGCGATTTTGGCCTGGCAAAGATGATGGGCAACCACAGCATGAGTATGACCGAGAGCGGCAGCATTGTGGGCACACCCCACTATATCGCTCCCGAAGTGTGGGAGGGAAAAGGCACCACCCATCGCTCGGATATTTATGCTCTGGGCTGTATCTTGTACGAAATGCTTACCGGCGAAAAAATATTTAAAGGTGAAACCCCACCGGCGGTGATGATGGCTCACTTTAAGCCCCTAACTTTGCCCGAAGTCTGGCCGGAGGATGTTCCGCCCGGGGTAGCGATTGTATTGCGGACTGCGTTGGCCCAAATCCCCGAAGAACGTTACGAGTCGGCAACGGATATGGGGCGGGTATTGGCAAATTTATCTTCGGGGCAGATAACAGGTTCAGCCCCAATGCCGGCAGCAAAGCTGGAAACGCGCAAGCTTGATTTGCCCCCCCCAACAGAACCGGCGCCACAGGCGGTACTACCAACCGGCGAGGGGGTGGCACCGCCCTCGCCGCAAACGCCTCCGCTGTGGCATCAAGGGCAACCACCGGAGCTGCCTTCAGTAGAAGTGCGGTCAGCTACACCAACCCCATTGCCTCCCCCAATGACCGGGCTTTACGAGCGCGACAGGGAGATGATGGCCCATAAACATCGCCGGTTTGGCTGTTTACACAAAGGGACAATGCTCGGCCTGGTTATTACCTTGCTGGTGTTTATTGGGTTAGCCAGCTTTTGCGCCGCGTTTGGCAGCAATGCCGGAAGCAATATTGCAGCGCCCATCGAGTCGTTAACAGAATTTGTTGGCGGCAGGATACAGATTGGGCAGGTTGTTACCGACACTATTCACGTGCCGGTTCCTGAACAGGGAGGGACAACCCGGTTAGAGATTGAGTTTTCGGCCGGTACTTTTACGCTTGGGTCAGGGACACAAGATGCGCTGGTGGACGGTACGGTTACGTATAACGTAGATATGCTCAAGCCCAGCGTGGTTGTTAACGGGCGAAATGTTCGGATATCGCCGGAGGGCAGTACGCAGGATGTGCTGTTGCTTACTGTGTATAATTTTTTCAACACAGAAATCCAAAATGTATGGAACCTGAATCTGGGGAACAGCCCAATGAACCTGAACCTTGGCACCGGCACATCTGAGGGCCAGATAAAATTTGATAAAATCTCGCTGGTTGATCTAACCATTTCTCAACATGCCATAGGTGGACTTGATTTATCCTTTTTAGAACCCAATCAGGTTGAAATGGAAACACTTGAGTTTTCGGGGGGGTTTACAAAAAGGACGGCGTTAACCGGTTTGGCCAATGCCAGAGCCAGGAATATTAACCTCACCGCTCAAACCGGAGAATTTACGCTGGATTTTGGCGGCCGGTTACAAAATGATGTCAACGTTAGCGTCACTGGTGCTACTGAGGCCTCGGTCAATATCATAATACCCAAGGGTGTAGCGACAGAGGTGCTTGTAAGTGATGGGGTAAACAATGTGGATATCCCTGACGATTGGCAGACTGAGGATGGCCGCAGATATATCCAGAGTGGACAGGGACACCAAATCTTTATCGAAATTGAAGGTGAACTTTACACCCTGAAATTGCGCAGCCGATAAATATTGGTCTGTGACCTGACCCCTGGTTTAAAAAGGAGCCGTATTCATTTTTAATGCGGCTCTTTTTGTATTTTCTGCTATACTTGATTTTGGTAAGTGTGTAATTTTTGCAGAAATGCGCACCGGTCAAGCAGATAGTAACTACTACTGAGGCATCGGGAGTTCAGAGAAAAAATAGTCAAAAACTCAGTGTGTCTCTGTGCCTCCGTGGTAAAATTTGCCTGGTCTACTGCGCAAAGTGCTGTTGACTACTATAGATTTTTACAGAAATGTTCAATTCTTTTGTTCCCCGAAAAAGGGAGGATTTCTCTTCTCCCGGCGCGCTTACCGCATGAAGCCGGAAGGTTTCAGGAGAAAGAAATGCCGGATGAAAATAAAAGTAAAACGCAACTGATTCAGGAACTCCAGGAACTCCGCCGGCAGCAACAATCACAGGAAGAACTGTGCGCTTATCGTGACTATCTGGAAGAACAAGTGACTGAACTGACCCGCACCAAACAAAATGCTGAAGCTGCCAGCCAGGCAAAAAGCGCGTTTCTGGCCAATATGAGCCATGAGTTGCGTACCCCGCTAAATGGCATTTTGGGTTACACCCAGGTTCTCAAGTGGAATAAGGATTTATCCAGCGCCCAGCACGATGCCCTCGACATCATTCATCGCAGCGGTGAACATTTACTGCTGATGATTAACGATATTCTGGATATTTCCAAGATTGAAGCCGGCAAAATGGAGCTGGACCCGCGCGAGTTCCATCTGCCTGATTTTCTCAAAACAATTATTGACGTGATACAGGTGTGGACAGAACAGAAAGGGGTTGCGTTTTTGCACAACTTCTCTCCCCAATTGCCTGTTGGGGTTTTTGCCGACAGCATTCGCCTGCGGCAGGTCTTGTTAAATATGCTTGGAAACGCCGTTAAATTTACGGATAAGGGGGCCATTACATTTTCCGTGGACGTGGTAGAAACCAAAAAATGGAAAGATTGGGACGAAACGGTGCTGGCGCAGTCCATCAACTTTGCCTTTAATCGGGTGTCCCGGGTGCGTTTTTGCGTGGAAGACACCGGTGCCGGAATCCCGCAGGAAAAGCAGGCCGAAATATTCTTGCCGTTTCAACAGGTAGGGAACAAGAAAATGCATTCGGATGGCACAGGGCTTGGTCTGGCCATCAGCCGGAATCTGGTCGAGTTGATGGGCGGGCAGTTGCAGGTTCAAAGTGAAGCCGGGCAGGGGAGCCGGTTTTGGTTCGAACTGTATCTGCCGGAAACTATGTGGGAAGAACAAGAATTTAAGCTGGAAGGGCAGAATATTGTCGGCTACTCTGCCCATGACGCCGGCCAAGGGCTAAGAATATTAATAGCCGATGATAATTCTGACAACCGGGCTGTGCTGAGAGATTTGTTGCAACCCATTGGTTTTATTGTGGAAGAAGCCGCAGACGGATACGAAACCGTGCTTAAAGCCATCGATTTTAAACCGCATCTGATTTTTATGGATTTAATCATGCCGGAGTTGGATGGTTTTGACGCTGCCAAACAAATCCGTAAGCGGCCCAAGTTAGCCGGCACCATTATCATTGCAATTTCAGCCAGCGTCTCCCACAAAATAAAAGAGAAAAGTCTGAATATTGGCTGCGATGATTATATTGCCAAACCCCTGGATGCCTACCAACTGCTCGAGCAGATGCAGCGACACCTGAATTTGACGTGGATTTATGATGCGGATGACCCGGCTCCGCCCCCAACCGCTCCGGGGGCGTTGCAAAATGAAGTGGGTCCATCTCCGGAAACGTACCTGACTGTTTTGTACGATCTGGCGCTGGTGGGTGACATTGGCGGCGTGCAGGAACAATTGCAACAGATGAAACCGTTTGAGCCTGAAACAGCCCCATTTTTAACTAAACTGGACCAACTTGCCACTGGTTTTCGCTTAAAAGAAGTGTTAAATTTGCTGGAACCATATGCAAAAATAAAGTCCACAGATTAGCCGGACGGGACACTTCTTGTATTTTCTGACGCTGCTTTTTATAATGGATTTAGTGACCAGCCGCAAAATAACCGGTTTTTACTCAAATTAATTGAGTTTTCAGGAGGCAAAATGGGCGAGGGAGTCCATACTTTAAACCAGGCCTTTTTATCTACTTTAGATATTTATGCCGGACGTGTCTGTTTTCGCATAAAACAGGGCCGGCGTTATCAAAGCATCTCTTACCACCGCTTTCAGCGGTTTGCCTTTCAGACAGCCAAATATTTTTCTGATAACGGCATCTCCAACGGCGAACGGGTGGCCATTGCCGCCGATAATTCACTGGAATGGATGGTTGCTTATGTGGGCTGCCTGTTGGCCGGCGGCGTAGCCGTACCACTGCGCACCTCGCTTGCTCCCGATACCCTGCGCTTCATTCTAAAAGATTCGGGCGCTTTTCTGGTGGTCTTACAAAACCCAAAAGAAATTGACCAAATCTCGGCCAAACTTTCTGCCGGAAGCAGAGAATACCCCAACTTGACAGGTATTCTGGCCATTGTGGACAACGATTCCCGTTTGCCGTCAAACGTAACCCCCTTTAAAACGTTGCTGGCCAATGCGCCCTCTCTTTCTCCCGAAGATCGGGACGCGGTTCAATTGCGGGCGGCTGAATTGCCCCCACAGGCGCTCACTACCATTTACTACGTTACCACCGAAACCGGACAACCGGTTGGGGCAATTTTTAACCATGACCAAAGTATAAAAACCTGGAAAAATATGGGCGAGTGGTTCACTTTTGAGGAGGATGATGCCGCCTTTACCGTAAGCCCCTGGAGCGAAGCCTACAGCCTGGTCGTAACCCTCCACTATTTTCTTTCCGGCATACCTAATGCCCTGGCAGAAAATTATGAAGATATTACCAAAAATATGCAGCAGACCAGCCCCACCGTAATGTTCGATATCCCCCACACCTGGGAGCGCTTTTACGAGGCCTACATGTCGTGGATAGCCGGGCAGCCGGAAGCCAGCCAGGAAGTTTTCATGTGGGCGGTAGCCAAAGCCAAGGAATTTCGCAGCGCGGGAACAAGCGCTTCCCCGCAACTGCGTCAGGAATATGCCCGGGCCGATATGACCTTTTTTAGCGAATTCAGAGGGCGCATTGGCGGGCGCATGCGGCGTTTGTATTCGGCGGGGGCGTCGCTGCCGCAAGAACTGGTAGAATTTTTTGAAGCCGTGGGCCTCCCGATGTTTAACGTGTACAGTCTCACCGAGTCCGGCGGTTTTCCGGCCGTGAGTTTACCGGGCAGCAGTCGCTCCAATGCATGTGGAAAAACCTCCACCGGTTTCAAAATTCGTATTGCCGATGATGGCGAAGTCCTGATTCAAGGTGAAACGGTTATTCATCGTTATTGGCAAAATCCAGAAAAAACAGAGCAAGCCATTGATGCTGACGGCTGGCTGCACAGTGGCGACATCGGACACTTTGATACTGATAAATTCCTGCACATAACCGGCCGAAAACGGCATCTGATGGTGCTGTCTACCGGACGAAAAATTGCCCCCGTTGCCATTGAAAATGCGCTGACTGCCAGCCCTTTTGTTACCCAGGCCGCCATTTTTGGCGAGGGCAAACCGTATGTTTCGGCCATGATTGTGCCCGATTTAAAAACGCTGTCTACCTACTTTAAGGACGATGGCGAAGTTGTGGCCAGCACCGGCCACCCCAGGGTAAAAGCCTTGCTGGATGAAGTGATTGGCGAAATCAACAGCAAGCTGGACCGCTGGGAGCAAATACGTGAATACAACCTGCTCGACCAGGCCTTAAGCCAGGACACCGGCGAGCTTACCCCTTCGATGAAAATCAGCCGCCACGTGGTGGCCGAGCGGTACGCCTCGCAAATTGAAGCGATGTATCCCATTACCATGCACCTGGAAGAAAAAGAAGTCACCCAGGTTCAGGTTGACCCCGCCCACCTGCGCGGGTTGCTGGAAAAAGAGAGCATTTTGGATGCCTGGATGTCCGATGCCGGTATTGAGTTTCTTTTCGACCTGGCCCGCGTCCGGAAAATTGATGCCCCGTCAATGGTAAATATCTGCGATACCGCGGCCAGCATTGCCCAGATGGAAAATGAAGAAAAGCCGCTCTCCACAGCGTTGATTGTGGGAGACCCGGTGCGAATTGGCCGGGTGCTGCCACCCAGCCAGATTCAACTTTTGTCCCAGGACCACATTCGCCGCATGCGAAAAACGTTAGTTACCCTGTCTAAAATGGTTGATGGCATTGTGTTGGGTTACGTGGTAGACAGATATGGATACGTGCGCGGTGTCCACAAATTAGAAATAGACCTGAAGGAAACCCCCGGCTTTCTGGGACCGCAGTTTCGGCACCACGCTGCTATCTCGGAAAAGTGCGATGCGGTGGTCTTTTTTGTGCCGGCCGGGGGGCGCCAGGTGCGCGTATTTGCCCACGGCCAACTGATTGGGCGCTACGCCAACGGCGACTGGTCGCCGGACAAAATAGCCCACGTGGATGAACTGATTGAGGAGCTTTGCGAGGAGAAAGAGTACAACCTGGCCCTGATACAGCGGATTTTGCGGTGCGCTTTTCAAATGTCAGAAGAAAACCTGGGCGCTATCTGGATGGTGGGAGATGCCGATATTATCCTGAAACATTCCGATATATCAGAAATTGGCTCGTTTGCCACCATTTTTAGCGACGATGTTGATCAGTTATCTGACCGCGAGATGATTAACTACGCCAAGCAGGACGGGGCAACAGTCATAGATTCCAACGGGCAGTTTAGAGGCTGCATGGTGCTGCTTCGACCCGGCGCAGACACCCCCGCCCAAATTGGTCCCGGAAAAGGGGCGCGACACAGCAGCGCCGCCAAAATGAGCACAGAAGCCAAATGCCTGGCCATTACCGTTTCTCAAGACGGCCCCATTACCATTTACGATACCGGGCAGCAAATTCTGTCGTTATAAAATAACTGATAAAGTAGGGGCCAGGGAGTAAGGAGTAGGCAATTGGGTGTCCACGTATGCGTCAGTTTGCACACCGGCCAAATATCAGGACACCCTCGGAATCCGCGCCAGCAATTCACTGACTACCTCGTAATTGATAGTCCCCAAATTCTCCGCCACTTCCTCGGCGGTGATGGTTTCGCCCCCCTGCCGGCCAATGAGCACCACTTCATCACCCTGCCTTACGTTGGGAATATGGGTAACATTAATGGCCGATTGATCCATACTGACCCGGCCTACCAGCGGAGCGCGCTGCCCCTTGACCAGCACTTCGCCCCAGGTACGCGGCGCGCGCCGAAAACCATCGGCATACCCTACCGGAATAATGGCAATGGTTTCTGCTTCTGTGGTGTGGTAGGTGGCTCCGTATCCAATGGGGCTGTCGGGGGGCAGGGTCTTTACCTGGCCCACGGTGCTCTTAAAGATCAGTGCCGGACGAAAACCTTCCGGCATCGGGGTGTTGGGCGAAGGAGGCAGCCCGTATAAGCCAATGCCGGGGCGAACCAGGTCAAAGTGAGATTCGGGCAGATTGATTAACCCGGCCGTATTTGCGGCGTGAATCAGCGACGGGCGCAGCCCCTCTTTGTCCAGTTGGGCCAGCAAGTCATTGTAGCGCTTCAATTGTTTGCGGGCGTAGGGCACGTCGTCATCTGCGGTGCCAAAGTGGGTGTACATCCCTTCCACTTTCAGGCCG
The DNA here is from genome assembly GCA_964460505.1 of uncultured Caldilineaceae bacterium. GTDB lineage: Bacteria > Chloroflexota > Anaerolineae > 4572-78 > J111 > J095. The sequence goes on from CAYWSS010000041.1 coordinate 8,283, forward strand.
GGATAGCGGGCCATCGCCTTTAGAAATGGGAGAACCTGATGCGGCAATAACCCCAGCCGGCCCATGCCGGTATCAACTTTTACATGTGCCAGCGCCGGCTGATTTAAATCTGCGGCAGCCTGGCTAAATGCGCGGGCCAACTCTTCGGTAAAAATAGTGGCGCTGATGTTGTGCCGAATGGCGTCGTGAGCTTGCCAGGCCGGCATGTAGCTGAGCACCAAAATAGGGGCATCAATGCCGCTCCTGCGCAGCGTAATGGCCTCGCCCAGTGTGGCTACGCCGGCCCAACTGCTGCCGTTATTGAGCACGGTGCGGGCCACTTTGATGGTGCCGTGACCGTAGGCGTCCGCTTTGAGGATGGCCATAATTTTGGCCGGCGCCGCCATTTTTGCCAGAAGTTGCACGTTGTTGGCAATGGCTTCCAGATCAATTTCCACCCATGTGGGGCGGGCCGGTTGCTCGGCCCGTACCTGTTTCCAGCCCGGCTCCTGCCGCACCAGTTTCCAGCGATCGCTGCGCGGATTGGCCAGCAACCGCTCGACGACGCGTTCCATTCTGGCAGCCGGGCCGCCTTTTACCAGGATTGTGGTATCCGGCGAAAGTAAATCTTCTATGGCGGCGGCGGCATCATCGCTGGTAAAAGTAATATGGACGGCGTGTTTGCCAAGACCGCTTTCCCGTTCCAGAGCGGCGGCGGCAATCTTTTGGCCGGCTTCACCTTTTGTTACCAGCCGTTGTACGCGGGTGGCAGCGTAGTCGCCAATTTGGCGGTGCGCTGTTTCTTCGCTGTCGCCTAAATCCGGCATGTCTCCCAGAATAGCCACTTTGTTGGCGCCGGGCAATGCGGTCAGCGTATCCAGAGCCGCCCGGGTGGATTCCGGGTTGGCGTTGAAGCTGTCATCCAGAATAAGCGCGCTGTTTTTGCCTTCAAGTAGTCTCATTCGCCCTGCAGCACGCGGCAACTTGCTAATAGCCGACAACGCCAGCTTTGGAGCCACATTAAACACCAGCCCGGTGGCTACGGCAGCCAGCACCGCGTAAATGTGATGCTGCCCCAGCAGCGGGGTAAACCCCTGGTAACTTTTGCCCTGGTAATGGAGCGTAAAGGTAAGCCCATCGGGCGTTATTTGTATATTTTTGGCGCGAACATCTGCCCCGCTCTTTAACCCAAAGGTAATAATGCGAGCCTGTGTGCGCGGCACCATGCCCGCCACGCGGGAGTCATCGGCGTTGAGGATGGCCGAGCCGTTAAAGGGCAGCGATTCGACGAGCCGGCTCTTTTCGGCAGCAATGTTATTCAGACTGCCCAAAATGCTGATGTGGGCCTGGTTGATGTTTGTAACCACCCCAACTTTGGGTTGGGTAATTCGAGTCAGTGATGCCACTTCGCCAAAGGTATCGCTGCCCATTTCCAGCACGGCAATTTCGTGGCCGGCTTCAATTTGGCCCAACGCAATGGGCAGGCCAAACCGGCCGTTGTAACTGCCGTAGTTTTTAAATACGTGATATTTCTTTTTCAGCACAGCGGCGAGGGCATCTTTGGTAATAGTTTTGCCGGATGAGCCGGTAACGCCGATGACCGTGGGCCGGTATTTTTGCAAAATGTAGGCCGCGTAATCTGTGAGTGCTTGCGGTACATCGGGCACAACCACGGTTGTCACTTGCGGGCCGTGGCCGGGGATTGCCGCCTGATTCTCGCAGAGCACACCGGAGGCGCCGCGTTCCAGGGCCTGGGGAATGTAATCGTGGCCGTCGCCGGTGGCGGTTTTTACCGCCAAAAATAGTTGACCCGGTTCAAGCTGCCGGGAATCAAAGGCAAAGCCGGAAAACTGGCGGGCGACTGTGCCGTTGTATAAATCACCGTGGGTGGCGTGCAATAAATCATCAAGATAAATCATTTGTACCTCCTGCGTTTAGGTTGTTAATCGCTGATTTTACCACAGGATGACCCGTAATGACCAACACAGACAGTGGTCAATTGACAATTTATTCTGATTCGTTCAAAATTGGGCAACTTAAAACCCGGAGTTAACTTGTGAGTCACCCCATCTCTTTTTCCCCTGTCGCCTATGTTAGCGGTAAATTTAATGTCAACACTCCCCCTCAGAAGATGCAGGCCCAATCATCGCAGCTTGTGTTTGAGCCGGAATTTACGCCCGGACTGTTAGGGCTGAAAGCAGGCATGGATATTGTCGTTGTGTTTCATTTCAACCGTATTCAGCCCGAAGAAATTGAGTTGCAGTTGCACCCCCGCCACAATCCAAAAAACCCGGTGGCCGGTGTATTTGCCACCCGCACCCAATTTAGACCCAATCGCGTGGCGACCACGGTTGCCCAAATTGAGCAGATTGCGGACAACGTGGTTACCGTAAGTGGGCTGGATGCTTTGGATGGCACCCCGGTGCTGGATGTTAAGCCCTATTCCGATACATTTGACGCGGACACACGCGCTCAACAGTATGTAGTTCATCCGGTGGGCAGCTTGCAGGAGGCGCGTGAAGCCATTGATTTGATCGATACGGAGATTATTCGGCTGTTGGGGAATCGCGCAAAATATGTGCATCAGGTGGTAAAATTTAAAAAAGGCCCGGAAGAAGTACCGGCCCGAGAGCGGTACAATCAGGTGATGCAGCGGCGGCGGGAGTTGGCCAAGGAGCACGGCCTGAAGCCGGATGTAATTGAAAAGATGTATAAAATATTGGTAGATAATTTTATTGAGGAAGAATTGGAGATAATGCGCCGGCGGGAAAATAAGGCCTGATGGCCTGTTATTGGCCATAGAAAGCGCCGCATCATTTTTGACGAACCCGGCGATTTGAAGTATAATCCGCCTTCGTGATTGGTTGTGCGCCGAAGTGGCGGAACAGGCAGACGCGCTACGTTCAGGGCGTAGTGGGCATTGGCCCGTGTGGGTTCGACTCCCACCTTCGGCATCAACTTTGGCCGCATTCGTCTAGGGGCCAAGGACGCCGCCCTCTCAAGGCGGTAACACGGGTTCGAATCCCGTATGCGGCATAATGGGTTAAGTTAATATGGTGGCTATGGCTCAATGGTAGAGCATCTGGTTGTGGCCCAGAAGGTTGTGGGTTCGAGCCCCACTAGCCACCCACGTAAAAGTGTAATCGGTATAACGATTGCACTTTTTTTATTTGTTTTATCTTTACCTGGGTTTTTCTTGACAAATGCCGAAGCCAAATGCATCTTTAATAGTGTTGCATCGTAGGTTTGTTAAATCAGCATTGAGAGCGAGATAAACTATGGCCGGGTCGAAATTCACTATTCGAGCTGCGGATTTTGAAGCGGCCTATCTGGCCCTGCACCACACCGGCGAATTGCAGCGGCGAGCCGAAGAGTCCGTAGCCGGTTTGGGTGATTGTCACGTTTGTCCCCGTGATTGCGGTGTTGATCGGTTGGCCGATAAAACGGCCGCCTGTAAAACGGGACGCTTTGCCCAGGTATCCAGCTACTTTCCGCACACCGGCGAGGAGGATTGCCTGCGGGGTCGACGGGGCAGCGGCACCATCTTTTTTAACATGTGCAACCTGCGCTGTGTATTCTGCCAAAATTTTGATGTAAGTCAGGCCAACCGGGGGCGGGAAGTCGGCCCGGCTGAACTGGGCTCGATGATGCTGGAATTGCAGGATGCCGGCTGTCACAACATTAACTTTGTTACGCCGGAACACGTGGTGCCGCAGGTGCTGGAATCGCTGGTGTGGGCGGTAGAGGCAGGGTTGCGGCTGCCCATTGTTTACAACACCTCCGCCTACGATTCAATGGAGAGCTTGCGGCTGCTGGATGGCGTGGTTGACATCTACATGCCAGATTTTAAATTTTGGGACACAACCCTGTCATTGCGTTACGTAAAAGCCAAAGATTACGGAGACGTGGCCCGGCGCGTAATTAAAGAAATGGTTCGCCAGGTGGGGCCGCTTAAGGTTGATGAACAGGGGCCGGCCAAACGGGGCGTGCTGGTTCGGCATTTGGTAATGCCGGGAATGTTGGACGAAACCCGCCAAATTCTCAATTTTCTCGCCCACGAAATTAGCCCGGATATGTACGTAAATGTGATGGCCCAATATCGACCCGCCGGTAAAGTAAGCGCCAAAAAATACCCCGAAATCAATCGCGGCCTGCCCTCTGAAGAATATCGCGAAGCGCTGCAAATTGCCGCTGACCTCGGCTTGCGGCTGGACAAACGCCGGGCGTCTGCGTTCTGGGCGTTATTTCGTTAGCATTTACCCCAACATACAGGGGTCAAATTTTATCGCTGATTTAGCCATCAAAAACCCGAAACTTGAATTTGACAATAATTGCGACGATTTTTGCGAAAATAACCGATTGGTTTTACATAATTAAGCCAATTCAACTTTTATGCCGAAAAATGAGTGAACGCACAGTTACAGTATTACCCCGCAACATTTGCGTTGCGCTTGCGGCGAGAATCATTTATTCATTGTTAATTTGCCGCTTGTCGCGCTATGGAGTACGTAATACACCATATGTTGCCGGTCCCAATTGGGTAAGTTATTTACGCGCCATTCCTAAGTAGTGTCCTTTTGCCGTTTTTACCCCCCTCAGCCCCCCCGAATTCGGGGGGGACGCGAAGCGGGGGGCGAACAAGTACAAAATACCTGTGAAAGCGCAAGGTTTGATGTATCGATTCATAATTTCGTTGTCGCTGGTGACAATCTTTACCGCACTGGCTTTTGTAGCGGTTAACCAACCGCTGGTTGGCATTGACGATGCCAACATATTTTTTGTGTACGCCAGAAATCTGGCAGGCGGGCATGGATTGGTATACAATATTGGCAGCGAGCGCGTGGAGGGATTCACGTCGTTGCTGTGGGTTTTGGCGGCCCGCGCCGCCTTTTTCTGGCCCACACCGGAGTTTTTGCTGCTGGCGGTTAACGTCTTGCTGCTGGCATCCGCAACAACTGCGCTGTTGTTTTTTATTAACAGGCAGTTAAGCATTGCCTCTGGTCATGGCGGTGGGGGAAGACGACTTTCCCTTGGGGAGTGGATTTTTCTGGGATGGGTGCTGTTTTCTCCGGGGTATATCATCTGGTCAACCCTGGCCCTGATGGAAAATGGCTTGTGGAGCGCGCTGCTGGCCGGCTGCGCGATTACAGTGCTGGGTTTTGTGGGTTACAAGCAACCCGGCAAACCGAAACAGGCCCTTTTCTTGCTGCTGATTACGCTGATTTTATTAACCCGTCCCGAGGGAATTTTGTGGGGGGCGGGTTTTATCGCTGCCGCTTTTGCCGCCTTTTTTCTGACAAGCACCAACCTCCGGAAATCGCTGAAACGAGCAGCTTTGCCGCTTGCGGCTTTCGGATTAACCCTGCTGCTGCTGACCGTGTTCAGGGTGGTTTATTTTGGCTACCCGCTGCCAAACACCTACTACGCCAAAGTTTCTCCCAATTTGATGTACACTGTTTGGCAGGGATTGGATTATTTCCGGCAGTTTTTGCGTTCAAATCCGTTGCTGCCGGTTTGCCTGGGGGCAATGATGGTTGGAGTGGTGCTGGGCGGCAGGACGGCGGTGGCGCGCGTGAAGCAAGCAAAACTTCCGCAGCAAGACAAACTTTCCCGGCGACAAATATTGCACATTCAATATCTTCTGCTGTCGGGGCTGCTGTTGGTTGGGTTGGCAATTCCAATACTGGAGGGCGGCGATGGTTTTGCCCTGTTCAGATTTTATCAGCCCCTCTGGCCATTGCTGATTTTACCCCTTTATTTTCTGGTGGCTGCAATTGACTTTGATTATTACAAAGCCCGCAAATATAGATATGTGGCATTGACGGCTGCGTTGGCACTTGTCTTTTTTAGTAACACGCCAAACTGGGTGAGCTTTCAACACAATAATCGATTGGCTTTTGAATTTGAAATTGCCCGGGCCGGCCGGGTCGAGGGCCAAACGCTCAATCAAATATTTGAGGGCGATAATCCCCCCTCGGTTGGCGTCATTACGGCCGGAGGCATTGCGTTAACCTACGCCGGAGAAATAATCGATTTGATGGGACTCAACAATTTGGAAATGGCCCACTCGCAAGGGGAACGAACGGGGATTGCCGGGCATACCGCCTTTGACACAGCGATTTTTTATCAGCTTGAACCGGAATTAATTCTGCCCAGAGTGATTCCCGCCGGCAAAACCCTTTCGTTTGAAGGATACGAAAGCTACAGCTTTACCAACAAGGTGCTGAAAGGCTTGCTGTACGATGAGCGATTTCAAAAAAAGTACACGCCGGCCATCGTTCATTCGGGTAAAGAGCAATCCGGAGCGATCTTGTTTGCCTTCTTTGAAAATGAATTTTTGATGACGGTTCAACGGAAAAATGCAAACATTAAACGTGTGAATCGCCCGGTTTTTGAATAGTATTTTGGCAATATTGCAAAAGTTATCAGGTAAATTAAAGTGACAGGCACTATATTTTAAGTGCCGGTCACTTGTAACCTGCCGGGTTTTGCGGAACTGCGTATTTTTAAAACGTCAATTCTCGAACGCTTTTGAAATAGCCGCCAGCGATACATCGTATCGAAATTGGGTGTGGCGGTGACCGCCGTTAAATTCTTCGTGGTGGTGGGTGATGCCTAGGTCTGCCAGGCGTTGGCTGAAGATGCGGGCGCCGTAGTGGAGGGCATATTCATCGTGGTTGCCGCAATCCAGAAAGACAAGTTTCATGCGGCGGAGGGCGCCGGCATATTGGGGCATTTCTATCATATTCACCGGATCGAAGGTTAACCAGCGCTGCCACACTTTGGGACGAAGCAGGCCGGTGTGGAATTCAAACGGCAGGTCGAAACCGCAGAAAGAGGCGGGGTTGGGCGAGTAGCAAGCAGCCATCGCTGACATGTGAATGATGTCGAAAAAGGCGGGGGGTTTGGGGTGCATTTTTGGATTAAACGCATCCAGAAAATTACGCAGCGTTTCCGTTGAGTTGATGTTGTTGCGGGTGGCAGCATTGAGAAACTTGGTAAAATCAGCTTTGTAGCCGTATTCAAAATACAGATCGCCGCTGTGGCAGGCAATAGCGCCAAACAGGTCGGGATGTCTCATCCCCTGCACCAACGCCCCAAAGCCGCCCGATGATTTGCCGCCGACAGCCCGGTAACCCGGCTTGGCCAGGGTGCGGTAGTTTTGGTCAATAAAGGGAATAACCTCATCAATTAGATGATCTTCGTAACGCCCCGTAGCGCTGGAATTGAGATACTGGCTGCCGCCGTAGCGGGTGAAGCCGTCGGGCATAACCACAATTATGGGCTGAATTTGACCGGTGGTGATCAGCCGGTTTAACTGCTCGTAAATCGGCTCGGCAAAGGCGGAGTCGTTTAGCATAAATGTGCCGCGTCCGGTAAAGCCGGTGAGCAGGTAGACCGTGGGGTAGCGGCTATCGCCGTCACCGTAGCCGGGAGGAAGGTAAACCGGCGTGCGGCGGGTGGCCGGATCGCCCAGAGGGTTGTTACGCAGCGCTTCACTGTGGATTGTTTCAATTATAACGTTATTTGCTGAGGCCATTGAGTTTCTCCTCGTATAAAATGTTTGTAGCCAGATACGCAGCGCGGTGGACCTTCGGTCGTCTAACGCCACTCCGCTATCGCTTTGAGGCTGACTACGAGCGGGTAATATCTCTATGAAACCATTTTAGATTGGGGATTCTTTTCTGCTCCCCTGCTCCCCTGCTGTCAGGTTTCATGGGGTGCGTGTGAAACCCCGTTTCATAAATGGCTCCTTTTTTTAGGT
>CAYWSS010000042.1:0-15979 GCA_964460505.1 uncultured Caldilineaceae bacterium
CGGGAATGACATCTCAAAAGTTCCGTTCTCATTCTGTTTTCAGTATAGTTACCTGTTTTATTAGCTTGATACGTATGGGCCGTAACCCCACCCCCGGTTATAGCTGTTCAGAAAATCATTTTGAGTCAAAAACTTTTTCTTAAAAGCTATAGCAAAGCCGGGTAATATAAGACCTGTGTAAAAAATCCTTAATAATTGACGACCCCGTAAATTTATGTTAGCATACCACGTTGAGATGCGCAGTCCACCGGGAACGCTCCAGTTGGAGCGGTGTGGATATGCGCCGGTTGCTATTCTAACGTACAAGCTCTGTGAACCCGTCAGAACGCGCTCGGGCCCGGTCGGAAACCGGCTACAGCACCGGGTTTACTGAACCTGTACATTCTAACAGGCAGCCGGTTGATTTTTGGGAAGGAAAGAGATGGCGAAACTAATGAAACTACCGAAGAAAATCACGCTGTTAATGGCAGTGCTGGTGGCCGCCCTGATGACGATTTCCGTATTTCCGGTGCTGGCCTACCAGGGAGTGGGCGGCAGCCCCTACGCCGCCGATTTGTTGGTGAGCGGCTTAAACACCGGCAACCTGGACCCCGGTCGGGAATATTGGTACGCTTACAGCCGGCTTGACCTGGGTGATGCCAATTACAACTCCATCATCCTCAGCCTTAACTTTGAAGCCGAAGGGGTGGCCGTAGCCAACCGGGTCAATTTTCAGGTGTTCACCTTTGAGCAGGTAGATGCCTGGCTAAAAGACAATAGCGGCCCGGTAGACAGTCTGGGGCTGGGCACGCCCGCCAGCGCCGATTTTGATGCAAATACCGGTGAGCGGCTGTGGTCCGGAGCCGTTGCCCCCACCGAAGTTTATTATGTGCGAATATTCAACCTTTCGCCCAGCCCGGTTCAGTTCCGGGTAACGGCGTTGGGACAAAATAATCAAGCCTTCGACGGTTTTATGGCCGTTGACCCCTCTGCGCAAAACAGTGCCCCCGGCGTCATTCCGGCCTCGGTGAGTGTGCCGGGGGATGCGCCCGGCGCGCCGGCGATGGAGACAGTTCAGTCACCCGCGCCGGCAAAATCCTCAATTACGGCGCTGCTGCCGGCTGATCCTTCCGATGGCTCTCCGGCCTCAACCAGTTGGTTGCTGGCAGCGCAGGCCATCAACGGGCTGTCGCCGCAGGAAGCTGCGGCCTGGTTGATGTCGGCGGCAATGATTGGCTGGCTGCCGGGGGGTGAGAACGCGGCCTCAATTCCCACAGTGCCGGCATTGGCCCCGGCCGTGGCTCCGCCGCCGGTCCCGGTTCAACCCGATGCCTCACTGCTGACCGCAACCGAGCCGGATGAGGGAGGGCAACCGGACGAGGTGGCCGCTATTCCTGTTGAGCCAAAACCCGAACCCCTGCCCAACCCTAACCTGGGCGAAAGCATTTACCCCAACCGCCCGTTGCGCCTGCTGGGTGGGCCAAACACGGGGCGTTTAGGGCCAAAAACCGAACATTGGTACACCTTCACCCCCGGCAAGTTTGATGACGGCAAAATGATTGAAAATTATTCGCTGACCATGTTTTTTACCCCCGGCGAACCGAACCTGGCACGCCACGTGACGTTTGAGGTGTTCACCGGCGACCAGTACCCCATCTGGTCACGCGGCACCCCGGACGATATGGAGCATTTTGGCGCGGGCTCCTGGGTATCGCGCGACGGCGATTACATTACCGGTGAACGGCTGTGGCACGGTACCATTGTGGATGGCGACCAATATTACGTAAAAATTGCCAATGACACCGGTAAGTGGGTGGATTATCACCTGGTTCCCGGTGACATCACCAATACTGAGTTAGGCAAGCCGGTTAAAGCGGTGGTTAAAGAAAGTGTGCCGGTTATCCCCACCGGGAAAGATATTGGCGCGCCACTGGTGGTGGCAAAAGGTGGAACCTCCGGCAAATTGGCCAGTGGTGAGGATATCTGGTTTAGCTTCCGCACCCCCAACACCCATGCCGACAGCTTTGAATTTTTACCCTATCTGTTTGAATTAACCCACAAGCCGGGACATGGCTCCGTGGCTCACTACGTTAATGTAGAAATCTACCCCTTTCAGGAACAACAAATTTGGCGACGCGGCGACGGCAATGAAATGAAACCGCTGGGCGTGGGCAGCTTCACCAGACATAACAAAGTGAACGACACACACACCTGGGTGTGGGATGGCCATCTGGTTTCCAACACTGAATATTTTGTGCGGGTGAGGAACGATTCTCCTCAAGAGATTGATTATGATTTGCTCATTCGACGGCGCTAGAAATCAGGCTGCTTGAGAATAAAATTGACCTGACGTTTATTAAAACACCCCGCTGGATATTTCAGTGGGGTGTTTGTTTAACAGACTCAGCGGATCAAAATTTAAGGAGTGAGGCATCCTCAGATGCCGAACGGAGCCGCATCTGACGCTACGCAGTGCCGGCTCCTTGAAAATTAGATCTACTGAGACTTTATTGGAAATAGAGCTACTTGTCATAAGACAACTGATTTTAATCGCAAATACCCAAACAACGGGCTCACGTAACACGAACACTTGCGCCGGCTCCCTTGCGGGTCAGTCAGGTGTATCACAAATAAAAAACTAAAAAAATCGTGATATTTGCCCATTCGCGCTATTCGTGATAAGTATTGAGCACATTACGCTGTTTCCGATAACATCTAATACAAAAATAGCGAATTTGGACGAGGGCGGCCAATGACAAACGCGCAACAGTTCGATGCAAAAATCACATTCAACCCCGGCGAGATTAAAACCGTCAACGGGTGGCCACGCTGGAAAACCCGCGTTGGCTCCTTTGATCTTGAACTGGATATTGTCGCTGCGGGCGGTGAAAAATTCGGGCAACTGCTGGGTATTGCCTCATTTGTAGTAATGGAACAACATCAGGCTTTATTAGATTACCTGGGGGGGCAATTGGCAGCAGTCATTGCCAAAGCCGTTCCCTCCGGCCCCCTGGTGCTGCTGACCGCTGAAACCAAAGGCTCTCATTTTGTGCCGTGGGTGTGGCATCACCTGGCTGCAAAAAATGGCAGCCGGCTGCATCCCCGCGTGATCACCCTGCGCAAGGGTGAGTTAAAAGCCTATATGCAGCGTCCGGCCCGAACCGAGTCGCAACGCATGTTACTGCCCTGGGTGGCCTACCACTCAATTACCTCTACCAAACCCCAGCATTTGACCATGTCCCCGCGAGATGTCGAGCTATTGTTCCGGTTACCAAAAGAGGCCGCCGTGGTATTTGTGGATGATTTTATTGGGCATGGGGGCACTTTGGCGGCTATCACCCACCTTTTTGTGCAGTTAAATCACACACCGCCCACAACTATGGCCGTAATTGGCACCGATGGAGATCTCTATTTAAAGACTCTGGCTGAGGAGAATATCAATGTCAATCTGCTGCGCCCCTTCCCTCTGATTTTGCCCACATTTCGACGGGCTTCCACCAACCGACCGTGGAAAGTGTCCGGCCAGAAATGAACCCCGCCATCTTTTTAAGCGGCAAACCGGGGGTGGGTAAAACCACCGCCGTCAAATCGATTATTTCTCTGCTGGGGCGCAGGCCGGGTGGATTTTATACCAGAGAAGTGCGCAGCCAGAGCCACCGCACCGGCTTTGAAATTGTCACGCTCGATGGCCGAACTGCCTGGCTGGCCGGCCGGGCCTCCACCAAAACATTCAGCGAGGAGATTCAGCTGGGCAAGTACCGGGTTAATTTGCGGGCCATCGACTCATTTGCGGTGCCGGCCTTGCAGCGGGCGCTCGCGGCCGGCGGAATCATTATCATTGATGAGGTAGGCCCCATGGAGCTTGCCTCGGAACTGTTTCGCCAAACCGTGCTGGAAATCCTTGGCAGCGATGCCCCGCTAGTGGGTACGCTCATGCAGCGTCCCAATCCCTTTGCCGACCGCGTGCGGCGGCATCCGCGAGCGCAGGTAAAAACCGTCACCCTGACCAACCGCAACGACATCCCCGCTGAAGTGGTGGCAGAGTTGGGTGGCAGGTAGCAGGTGGCCAGGGCTGTTCAGTTCTAAAAATTCTGCCTATGTCATTGCGAGGAAGCGAAGCGGCCGAAGCAATCTCCGGCCTGCAACGTGGAGATTGCTTCGGCAAAATACGCCTCGCAATGACATAACCGTAGAACTGAACAGCCCTGAGCAGGTGGCAGAGTGCGGAGTGCAGGATGCTCAAACATCCGACGTGGTGACCACGTGCGTACTGGTATCTACCGCCGAGACGGCGGGGATGCCCTGGGCAGCGCAGGCGCCCTGTTTGCCGGCAGTGCCTACAATCTGGTCGGCGGTTTCGTCCATGCGGCGCAGGCGGGCAATTACCGGCAGCGCCAAAATGGTGGTGAACCCGCCCACAACGTAGCCGGTGGCAATGGATTGAGTTTGCGCCAGCCGGCCCAATCCAATTTGACCAAACATGCTGCCGCCACTTGATACCAGCGAATCGAATGAAATGACTGAAGCCCGCTGCTCGGAGGGGATGCTCTGGTGCATGTACGCCTGCCGCACCGGCCCCCACACGCCCATGGTACCCATTACTACCAGATACAGCGGCACCGCCACCCAAAAGGAACCGGCCAACCCCACGCCAACAATGGCGATGGTTTGAATGCCGGCGGCCCACAACAGCAGGGTGGTTCGTTTACCACAATACTGGGTTAGTTTCTCCACCACCGAGTTACCGGCAATGGTCGACAGGGCGATGAGAGCGGCAATGACTCCGGCTACCCAGGTGATATCCTGCCCCAGCAGGTTCAGAAAATAGGGCGCCCAGGCGTAAAATCCCCAGGCCATAAAAATCGACTGAACGAAAGCGGCAATAATTAAAAGCCGAACTGCTTTCCTGTCCCAGCCGTAGGTGATACTGGCCCGGGCGATTTTTTTCATTTCCGCCGGCAGCCGTCGAAACGACGTGGCGTGTGGCGAAAAACCCAAATCGTGCATGGTGAAATGGGCCACGCCGTACACCAGGGCCAGTAGTCCGGCCCGCGCCAGAAAAGGCGCAGACAGGTTGATGCTGCCCAGCAATCCGCCGCTGACCGAGCCAATGAGCATGGCTGCGCCGGATACCATCGACCCGCGGGCAAAGACGTGGTCCAGTTCCCCGCTGTAACCGGTGGCCTTTAACGAGTCTACCAGCCACGCTTCCACCGCCCCCGAATAAAAGGTGTAGCCCAGCCCCAACACTACCGACATCACACAAAACAGCAGCAACCCGCCCCCGATGGCGGCAGTACCCACGTAACCCAGCGTGCCCAACAGCACAATAGCCACGCTCAACAAAAACGAGGCCCGGCGCCCGCGTGTATCGGCCAACACGCCGGTGGGGATTTCGAACAGGGCCATGCTGCCGGTAAAGACGGCGTTGGCAATAAACACGCCCATAATATCGAGGCCGGCATCAAGCAGGAAAAGGGTATTTACCCCCCAAATAATCGAGGTTGACAGGGTGTACAGCCCGGCAATAAGCAGGTAGTTGCGGATAACCGCGCCGGAGTCACCTTCATCCCCTGCGGGCGGCGGCTGGCCAACCTCCCCGTCAAAAAAGGTTTCGTCCAGATAGCACCAGTTCCACTCATCGCCGGGTTCCAGGGATTTGATGATGGGATGCGTCGTCTGATGGAAATGCTGGGTGGCGTGTTTGTTTTTAGACTCGTCGCAGCAGCCGACATAGCCGCAAATCCGGCACATCCGTAGATGCACCCACCTGTCACCTGTCGCAATACATTCCAGGCATCCCTGGCTTGCGGGTGTAACCTCTTTTATCTGGTCAATGTGCGTGCATTGAGTCATTTTCTTTCGCTCCCGGAATTTCCGTCAAATTTTTTAGGTAAATAAGAATTCTACCACAAAGTGTAGGGGTCAATAAGATGTCGAACACTTTTATCTCACGCAAAATCGCAAAGATTTTAATGTTTTTCCTGGCGTTCTTAGCGGCTTTGCGTGAGAATTTCGTAATCCTTATCTGTTCAACATGTTCTTGACCCCTACAGAATTCTACCACAAAGCGTAAAAACTCCGCAGAAACAGCCTGCGTGTCTTATTGTCAACAAATATAAAACGAACACTTGCGCCGGCGGGCAGTGCAGGTGTTCGTTGTTCATTTGTTGACACGCTCTGTGTTGACAGCTCTCCCAATTGTACGGAGTTTTCAGCGCAAAGTGGACAAGCGGGTGATGTCTTTCCTCAAGCGATTTTGCCCTTGCAAGAAATCTGTAATATTTCTTTTGTACCGTGGAAGAGAATGCGAATCCGGGTGGCGGTTTGCATAATCATTTTGTTATCCAACCCGGACAATCTATACTAAAAAGGCAGTTCCGCAAAACCCGGCAGGTTACAAATAACCGGCACTTAAAATATAGATACAGGTCGACTTTCAGTGGCCCTAAAAGTGCCGGTCACTTTATTTGGGAACAACTCTAAAGAACAAAGGGGGAATCATGACTCATCAGAGAAAATTGCTTTTACCGGCTGCACTGACACTGCTTGTTGTTTTGCTGCCCGTGGTGGCAGTGGCGGCCCCGCCGCCGGATAACGGGCAGGCCTATGTTGTTCAGGCAGATGACTGGCTCAGTAAACTGGCCGATAAATTTTACGGCGACCCGCCGGCATATCTTTTAATTTTTGAGGCAACCAACGCAAAATCCGCCGAGGATGACAGCTACGTTCCAATTGCAGACCCGAACGTAATTGAGGTGGGGCAGAAACTATTCATCCCGACGGTTGAATCTGAGAGAGCGGAAATGGTCGACGCAATGCAGAAGGAATCGGTAAATTTGGCAGAAGAGGTAGCGGTGGTTGGGCCATCGCCGGAACAACGGCAACTGCTGGCCGGTTTGGAGGTTGTCGGCGCGCCGCCCGAACTGTTCAACCAGGTCTGGCTTAATTCCGAGCCGCTCAAGCTGGCAGATTTGCGCGGTAAGGTAGTTATTGTAGAATTCTGGACATATGGCTGAATTAACTGCGTCCACATAATTCCCTCGTTGAGGGAATGGCACAACACGTACGCCGACGATGGCCTGGTAATTATTGGGGTTCACACCCCTGAATTCAGTTATGAAAAAGATGTGGATAACGTCAAAGAAGCGCTGGTGCGGCTGGATGTGCCCTATCCGGTGGCCATCGATAACGATTGGAAAACCTGGCGCGATTACAAAAGACCGTTTAATCAGCGGTATTGGCCGAGCAAGTATTTTATTGACAAAGCGGGCAATGTGCGTCACATCGCTATTGGCGAAGGGCGGTACGCGCAGCAGGAAGAAATTATCAAAGCCTTGCTCGCCGAGTTGTAAGGATTACGAATAGGACATTTATTTGTAGCCAAAAAGCGCCCGATTGGGCGCTTTTTTGATTCTGGCAAGAACAGTTTTTTTGTAGTCGTAACTCTTTATATTTGTTTGCTGTTTTAATTGAGGCTCCCATTTTTGTGCCGAATATAGTACGACGTACCGGTTTGGACAAACAAACCACCGAACACAACGGAACTGTTTCGTAAAATAGTTAGGTCACGTGCCATTTGTCTGGTTTAAGGGGATAGCCTGTAGTAAGCCTTTTTTATGATGTAAAATATGAATAATTCTTGGATTATATGACAAAAAGACAATAAGAGCAGTTGGGTTTTGACAGCTTAATTAAAGTGTGATACACTTGCCTTGAAACTTGTTTAGTAAACGTTTACGTAAACAGTGTTGTTTTTAAAGTGAGGTCGCTTTGGCTAACATTCGTCAAGTTGCCGATAGGGCGGGAGTCTCCATCGGTACCGTTTCTCGAGTATTAAACAATAAACCGGGTGTCGGTGAAAAAACCCGGGAGCATGTCCTCATTGTGGCTCAGGAATTGGGCTACATCTTCCCCAAACGTTCGCGCAGTACTTCCCCTGAAGTAACCCATTTAGGTTTCCTGAGTGCCTATCGTTCCATAACTACCCAACCCTTTTACGCTGATATTTTTCATGGCGTTGAACAGACTTGTCAAGAGTTGCACATTAACCTCTCGGTAAGCTCACTTAGCCTAGAAAATCGCCATCTTCATACAGTTCCCCGTTTGGTTAAAGATAATTATATCAATGGTCTTGTTGTGGCCGGAGGGATAATCCCTCAAGAGGTGTTTGCTGCGCTAAGTAAATTATCCCAGGTTCCCCTGGTATTGGTCGATAATCATTTTGACCGATGCCCCTGGGATGCAGTCATGACGGACAATATTTACGGGGTTAGGCTGGCCACAGAGCATCTGATTAATAAGGGCCATCGCCATATTACAATGCTGGGCGGGCCGGACCATCCCAGTATTGTTGAGAGGCGTCTCAGTTACGAAGAAACGCTCAGACAACATAATTTAGCCCCTATCGTGGTTGCGCCACCGGAGGTTTGTGATGATATCAACGGACTCACCTACGAGGGAGGAGCCTGCGGCGTTGTGGAAATATTGAAGCAGGTCCCCGAGACAACCGCCATTGTTTTCTCAAATGACGAACAGGCTGTGGGTGCTTTGAAGAAACTCCGGGAATTGGGCTATGCCGTACCCGATGATTTTTCTCTGGTTGGATTTGATGACACAAGATTAGCCCAGTTTACCACGCCGCCTATTACCACTATTTGCGTAGATCGGGTCACGATGGGGCAGATTGCGGTGCAGTTATTGTTGGATCGTATCAGGATCCCCGGCCGGTCGGTGATAAAAGTGACCGTAGGGGTTGAGTTGATTGAGCGAAACTCGGTCTCTGCGCCGCGCACTCATAAGCTTGTATTTCCAGAAGAGGAAGAGACAAGATAATATTATATTTTTCTTTAAGCCACAACAGTTATTTGTTAGTTACAACCATGGAGTTTTCTTAGAATGTAAATAAAAAGTGGAGATGCCGACTCATTTAGCCGTGGACGACATCTCCTCAGGTGAGCAAAGTACCCGGGACGCACCCATCTTCTTTGTTGGGTTTAACCTTGTGTCTCTGCCTTTTTACATTATACACTGCCAAATACACTGCCAAATGTATTTTGGCAGAATGATCCGTTAAAAGTGTGCAAAGACGATAATTGTCCTTTGTTGCCTTGTCCTCCCCAAAGCCTCTTCCCGCATATATTCTAAGAATGCCCGGTAGCGAAAGGAGGAAGATTATAGCCGAATCAACTTAACCGAGATCGGCTTCTCTGTTCAAGGCCGATCTGACCTCAGTTTGACTCTTAATAAACTGTCCATTGTTAGCCCCGGTATTTGGCTTGCAAGAGTAAGTCTAATTAATTAGCTTTATCAAGGAGGATAAAAAAATGAAAACCCGAATAATACAACTTTGGAGTATATTGGTAGTTTTGATCTTGATCCTGGCGGCCTGCGGCGCGCAGCCCACCCCGCAAACCATTGTTGAGACCGTAGTTGTTGAGAAGGAAGTAGAAGGTGAAACCATCACGGTGGTAGAAACCGTTGAGGTTGTAAAAGAGGTCGAGGTCGTCAAAGAGGTCGAAAAGATCGTCGAGGTCGAAGTGACCGCTGAAGCACCTGCCGTTGAAGAAGCACCTGCTGACGAGAATGCTCTGCCCCGCAACGAAACCCTGTACTTCAATGGCCAACAGTGGGGCCCGGTTGTTGGTTGGAATCCCTACTCCAACAGCAACAATAATGCGATGGCTAAAAATAATCAGGCGGACAGCGCCCGCGTCATCATGTTTGAGACCCCGTACCTGTACAACATGCTCGATGGCAAGCAGTATCCTCTGCTGGCTGATGGTGATTATGCGTGGAACGATGATCGGACCGAGATCACCTTCAAGATCAAAGAGGCCGCAACATGGAGCGACGGCACCCCGGTAACCGCGGAAGATGTCGCCTATACCTGGGCTACCCATGTCAAGTACAGTACCCCTGATGGTACTGCCAATGCAGATTACATTGAAGACATCGAAGCCGTTGATGATCAGACAGTTTTGATCAAGGCCAAGCTGGATGCGGACGGCAACGCGGTCAATCCTCTGCTCGTGGCTGGTTACGTGAGCAATGCCTTTGTTATACAGAAAGCCTGGACCGAAACTCTGGAAGATCGCGCCGGCGGCGATGCCACCGCGTTGATGGCCGATACCGCGGAGGACGTTGTTTACTCCGGCCCCTATCACAAATTCTTTGCAGATGATAGCAAGGTCGTCTACGTTCGCGATGACAACTACTGGGGTCAGGATGCCTCTATGTGGGGTAAACTGCCTGTGCCGAAGTACCTGGCGCATACGATCTTCAAAGATAACGCGGCCGGTTCTGTTGCTTTGGCCAAAGGTGAAGTGGATGTCAGCCAGCAGTTTAACTCTAATATTCATCTTCTGTGGGAAAGCTATGGGCTGCCCATCTCCACTTACCTGCCCGAGGCTCCTTATGGCATTGGCGCCAGCCTCCCAACCGCCTTCTACAATCTGGAATCCCCCGGTTTGGACCAGGTTGCGGTGCGCAAGGCCATTGCCATTGCGGTTGACTACCCCACCATCATTGCCAACGCCATGACCAACCAGTCGGCTACCTTCGATCAAGTGCCGCGCTCACTCATGAACCCGACCCCCGGTGAGCAGGCTCTGTACGACCACGATGCCGTCGCGGACCTGCAGTTTGCCGGCAACGACATCGAAGGCGCCAAAGCGTTACTCGATGAAGCCGGTATTGTCGATTCCGATGGCGACGGCTGGCGTGAATACAATGGTGAAAAGCTTAGCTATGTTGCCACCTGCCCCAACGGCTGGTCCGACTGGCAGGCTGCCATTGAAGTTGTGGCTGCCGCCGGAGCAGAAATCGGCATTGACATCACCACCAACTACCCCGAATGGTCCGTGTATCAGACCGTTGTTACCAAATCGGATGCACCTCTCCCTGAGGGCTATGACATCTTTATGATGTGGAGTGCCGGCGCCGGCCCCACCCAGCCGTGGGGACGTATCCGCAATTTGCTCAGCTCCGAATGGGTGGGTATGGCGAGCAACTGGAGCGGCAACTGGGGTCAGTACAGCAATCCTGACGTGGATGCCCTGGTTCAGGCAATTCCCGCTGAAACCGATCCCGACAAACTGAACGAAATGTACACGGAACTGGTCGAGATTTACCTGACCGATATCCCCTCCTTTACGCTTATGTACCGTCCCCAAAATTTCCATGCTGTAAACGAAACTGTTTGGACAAACTTCCCGTACGAGGGTGATGGCACCGAACCGGCCGTTCCGCCGTTGAACCTGACCGATGGTTGGAGTATTGCCGGACTCTATAACCTGGAGTTGGTTGAGTAACAGATACCCCGTAAGCTAGTAAAAACAGTCATGCCCCTAAACCGGGGCATGACTGTTAACTATTAACGCGCGTAATTACAAATTGCACTTTCTTCCTGCCTTCTAAAATGCGCAATTTATGGTCCTCTTATAGATGTTCAGATAAACATTTTGTATCCCTGGGGTGGGCATCCCTATGCCCGGCCCGCCACCGCATAGGGATGCGGCGGCTACGAGTCAAAATCATTTTCTGAAAAACTATAGCTGCACTCACAAGGAGCAATTACCCGCTCGTAGCCAGCCTCGCAGCGATAGCGGAGTGGCGTTAAGGCGGCACACTCTACTGCTTACGCACCTGACTACGAACATTTTATACGAGGAGGTGTATATTGAAAGGGTACCGAAAGTATTTCCTCAACAAATCCATCTGGTTTTTGATTACCTTTATCGCTGCTTTTGTGCTGAATTTCACCCTGCCACGCTTAATGCCGGGAGACCCTGTGGCGGCCATCGTGGCCAGACAAGCCCAGGGCATGAGCAATGCGACCGGGGTCCAGGCGATTTATGAGCAGTACACGGAGTTGTTTGGCACCAACAAACCCATATATGAACAATTTTTCATCTACGTTAAAAATGTATTGCGAGGTGATTTTGGTTTCTCGTTTAGCCAATATCCCAGAACGGTGGCAGACGTTATCAAATCTGCCCTGTGGTGGACGATTATTCTACAGTTTCCGGCCATTATGGTTGGCTGGATAATCGGAAACACCCTCGGCGCGTTGGCGGCTTATGTTAAGGGAGGCTTTGATAAAATCCTTCTGCCAATCAGCATTTTTGCCAGCAGTTTACCGGCCTTTGGTATGGCAATTTTTTTGCTGGTTATTTTTGGGGTCACATTAGAATGGCTCCCAACTTCGGGTGGGTATGGATTTGACCTGATTCCCAATTTGAGCTTGAGTTTTATCTGGTCTGTAATCGTCCATTATCAACTTCCGTTCTGGTCTATCGTATTGGTCACAATCGGTGGCCAGGCCATTGGTATGCGCTCTATGGCCATCTATGAACTAAATGCGGATTATGTAAAATACAGCCGTTTCATGGGTATCAAAGACCGCAAGATTGTCCGTTATGTGTTCAGGAATGCGATGTTACCTCAAATAACCGGTTTGGCGCTGGCTATTGGCACTATGGTTAGCGGGGCGTTGGTGGCCGAGATTATTTTTAGCTATCCGGGGCTTGGTACTACTATTCTGACAGCCGTGTTAGGACAGGATTACCCGCTAATCTCAGCAACTACAATGATCATCACCATCATGGTGCTGGCTGCAAACTTTATTATTGAGATTGTTTACGGCCTCCTTGACCCACGCATTAAAGCAGCGCAGGCTGATTAGGGAGAGATGCCGTTATGAAACATACAATTCGACAGGTTTTTCACTCCGGGAAATTTGTAGCCGGTTTTTTCATCTTTGCCTCAATTTTGCTGATCGTGATTATTTATCCACTGATCATCACAAGTTCCCCCCTGGCAATCATTGGCCAGGGAACTTTCTTTCCGCCCGGAATTTACACAAATGTTTACGACAACATTTTTTCTTCGCATTACACCTTAAATCTGGATAATGCCACTGCCAAGCGAATTGCCAGCAAGTTAGACGACGAAGATCGCCTGGCCATAAAGAAATGGCTTGTGGCGGCAAAAATCTCTGAAACTGAGATAGAAATTAAGAACACCGCAAAACTTCTGAAGCAGTGGGTGAGCAATTATGACCCTGCGAAGAAAATTTCTGGAATGACCAATGCCCGGCGAAATTACTTTATTCGGCTCAATAAATCGCTCACGGGGCTTCTGTCAACTGAAGGGGTAACTATTGCCGTAACAAACCAGGAAACGGGCCAACTGGAAGAGGTAGATGTTATCGCTCAAACCGATTACGTAAATATCAAAGAGGTTCCCAATGTACGCTGGTTGCCGCTGGGAACCGACAACTTTGGCCGGGATGTACTGACAGAATTGGTCGCGGCCACCCGTGTATCCCTGTTAATCGGTTTTGTGGCCGGTCTGGTTGCAACCTTTATTGGTTTGGCTTTGGGATTAATCTCGGGTTATATCGGTGGCTTTGCAGATGATGCGATTACATTCATCACCAATCTATTCACGGTTATTCCCAGTTTTATCTTGTTAATCCTGATTTCATTCAGTATCGGGCAGGACCAACGCGGCGCCGTTACCATTGCCGTGGTAATCGGGTTTACCTCCTGGGTATGGACGGCCAGGGCCGTAAGATCGCAAGTAATTTCTTTGCGTAATCGCGACCATGTTAATCTGTCTAAGCTATCAGGACATACAATCACTCACATTATTATCAGAGATATTCTCCCTTACATCGCTTCGTATGTTGTTATGGCGTTGATCCTGCAAATTTCCTCAGGTATCCTGGCGGAGGCGGGCTTATCAATTATTGGTTTAGGCCCCAGAACAACCGAAGTGCCAACGTTGGGGTTAATGTTGAACTGGGCGATGATTTACCAGGCCCATATCCTGGGCAAATGGTGGGCGTACCTCCCCGTAATCCTAACCATCGCTTTGATTTCATTCTCGTTGAATTTAATGAACACCGGTCTGGACCAGGTATTCAATCCGGCCTTGAGGGATTAGGTGATTGATATGTCAAACGTAATCTTGGAAGTTAATGAATTAACCACAAAATATGTCACTCGCTTTGGCGAAGATATTTACGCTGTTGACCATGTCTCTTTAAAGCTGGAAGAAGGAAAATCACTGGGAATTGCGGGCGAATCCGGCTGCGGAAAATCTACCCTGGCGCTGAGCCTGATGGGCTATCACTTTCCGCCGCTGCACTATACCAGCGGCGAAATTATCATTGATGGGACAAATATTTCTAAAATGTCCCCTGACGACGTCCGTAAATCGATATTGGGTACGGAGATTGCCTATATCCCCCAGGCCGCTATGAACGCGCTTAACCCCACCCAAAAAATTATCAAGTTTATTGAAGATGTTATTTACGCCCATGACCCCTACAAAACCAAACAAGAAACTTACGACCTTGCCAAAAAAGCTTTTGAATTTTTGGGGCTTCCGGCCGAAGTCCTGAAAAAATACCCGGTTGAACTTTCGGGAGGGATGAAACAGCGTACAGTCATTGCCATTTCTGTGCTGCTTAACCCAAAAGTGTTGATTGCCGATGAGCCTTCCTCTGCCCTCGATGTCACGTCACAGAAGAAGGTTATCAAGATGCTGCGGAATTTGATGGAAAATGGTTTCATCAAATCGTTGATCTTTATCACCCACGAGCTTCCGCTGCTTTACAACGTAACCGATGATATTATGGTGATGTACGCCGGACAGATTGTGGAAATAGGCGCCGCCAAACAGGCCGTGTTTGATCCGCTTCATCCTTATGCCAAAGGTCTGATGGGCTCCATTATTGTGCCTGAAGAAGGTCTGCGGGATGTCAAGCTGACAGCCATTCCCGGCGTGCCGCCCAACCTTAAAAACCCTCCGGCCGGCTGCCGCTTTGCACCACGTTGTAAGTACGTTCAGCCGCAATGTAAAGCGATGTCTATTGATCTTCGCCCGGCGAGTGACGGCCGGTTTTATCGCTGTATCTTTTCGGAAGAAGAACTGAGGGAGGCCTACAAACATGACTGATGAAAAAACGTTGTACTTGAGCGCAAAAGAAATTACCAAAGTATTTGGGTTGGGCAGTCAGAAAACAGTCGCCGTTGATCAGGTGGACCTTGATCTTTACCAGGGCGAAGTTATCTCGATTGTGGGCGAATCGGGCAGCGGCAAAACCACCTTGGCGAAAATGCTTCTGGGATTAATCAGTGTTACCGGAGGAGATATTTACTTCCAGGGGAAAAAGCGCGATATCAGGACGCACAAGAAGAAGAAGGAATACTGGAAAAATATCCAGGCCATCTTTCAGGATCCGTTCTCCTCATACAACACCTTTTATAAGATTGACTCCGTCCTTTTAGATTGTATTAAGATGCGTGGCGATGGTAGACTTCCGAAGGAAAAAAAAATAGCTCTGATGACTGAGGCTTGCAGCTTTGTCAACCTGAAGTTCGAGGAATTGACCAACAAATATCCATTTGAACTTTCCGGTGGGCAGCAGCAGCGCTTAATGATTGCCCGCATCTTTTTACTGAAGCCCAAGATTCTGCTGGCCGATGAACCAACCTCGATGATCGATGCCTGTTCGCGTGCAACCATTCTGGATGAACTGATGAAATTGCGTGACGAAATCGGGATGACGGTTATTTTCATCACCCATGATATTGGCCTGGCGTATTACGTCTCTGACAAGGTGTATATTATGGAAAATGGAAAATTTGTTGAAAGCGGCCCTCCCGATGAGGTAATTTTGCATCCAAGAGAGCCTTACACCCAACGCCTGATTGATGATGTGCCCAAAATTTATGAAGAATGGGACCTCTCAACGGTGTAATGCGCACCGCTTGAGTTTGGATTTACTCTGATATTCGCATTTATTCCTTGTCCGTAAACCGGGCCGCTTGAAAGGAGCCAATACCCGCTCGTAGTCAGCCTCGCAGCGATAGCGGAGTGGCGTTAGCCGGCCGAAGATCCGCTGCGCTGCGCGCCGTATCTTTTCAATAATCCGGGGCTATACTGAGATTAGTTTGAAACCGGAACTTTTTAGAAAGATGAGGTGTCA
>CAYWSS010000043.1:0-15730 GCA_964460505.1 uncultured Caldilineaceae bacterium
GAAATGATAGAATTTTGATTCGCCGCAGGTTCTGTCAATTCTGCTCTTATGCCAACAAAAACCAGCCCGACAAGTAATTATCGGCGGCACAATTTTCAAACCGGGAATTGCTGTATAAATTTGCTCTTTACGGAATATGTAATACGCAATACGCAATATGTTGCCGGCCCCAATTGGGTAAGTTATTTACGCACCATTCCTTAGTTTTTTGCCATTTGATGGGGGGGTAAGTTACAGGTTACAGGCGGCAGGGAAAAATCTGACACTTGCCACCTGTAACTTGTAACGGATTAGGTATGTCAGTTTTGTGGCGAAAATTTTGTGACACTACGAATAACTCAATCTGTGAAAATTTACAATAAAACAGGAGAAATTGACGATGAGTGATGTAAAAATTGGTGTTATCGGGGGCAGTGGCCTTTATGAAATTGAGGGCTTGGCCGATGTTGAAGAAGTGGCTGTGCCCACCCCCTTTGGCGACCCGTCCGACAACTATATTGTCGGTACGCTGGAAGGCCAACGGGTGGCATTTTTACCCCGCCACGGGCGAGGCCATAAAATCAGCCCCACCGAATTGAACAGTCGCGCCAATATCTGGGGCATGAAAAAGCTGGGCGTAAAATATATCATCTCGGCAAATGCTTGCGGCAGCTTGCAGGAAGAGTATGCCCCGCGTCACATTGTTATCCCCGACCAGCTATTTGACCGCACCAACGCCCGCGAGTTGAGTTTTTACACCGGGGGTATTGTAGCCCATGTGGGCGTGGCCGAGCCGTTTGAACCGGAACTGGAAAAGCTGCTGTACGAGGGTGTAAAAGAAACCGGCGCAACCGCGCATAAAGGCGGCACCTTTGTCATCATCGAAGGGCCGCGGTTTAGCACCAAAGGTGAAAGCAACATCTTCCGCCGGTGGGGCTGCGACATCATTGGCATGACCACCATCCCCGAAGCGTTTCTGGCTCGCGAAGCCGAAATTGCCTACGCGACCATGGCCCACGTAACCGACTACGACGTGTGGCACCAAACGGAAGAGGCTGTTTCTGTGGATGCCGTTATTGCCACTCTGCTGGCCAATGTAGATGTGGCCAAGCAAGCTATTTGCAACACCGTGGCTAAACTGGCCCACGAACCGGATTGGCCCAGCCATCACGCCGTGGCCCCGGCCATTCTCAGCAGCCGCAACCGGGCCGATGTGCCGAACGAAACCTGGGAAAAACTGGAGCTTTTGGTTGGGAAATATTTTAGTTAGTAATCGTTCACCCTGCTCCAACCTCGACCATAGGGAGTGCGGTCACTCTCACGAGGGGGAGAGTTTTTCCTGTTGACGGGGGGACGCGAAGCGGGGGGTAGGGGTGAACGGTTACCTGTAACCATCGGGGGGTGCGGGTGAACATTTACATGCATCCAAATGAAGTGCGCGCAAGTGGATTTTTTTGGGGGCAGATGACCTACCTGCCTGCCCCTATTTGTACTGAACAAGAGCAAAAAGGAGCGTTATCATGCCTCGAAAAAAACAAACACGGGGAAATTGTATTTTCTGTGATCGACAGTTGACAAAAGGTGGTTTATCAAAACATTTGGCCGGTTGCCCGCAGCGCAAGAACGCGATTAGCGCGGCCAATAAAAACCGTGGCAAAGCGCAACCAATTTATCATTTGCGGGTACAGGATGCCTGGGGCGGCGATTTCTGGCTGCACCTGGAAATGAAGGGATCGGCGACACTGGCAGACCTGGATAATTATTTGCGCGCTATCTGGCTGGAATGTTGCGGCCATCTTAGCCAGTTTTCAGTGGGAGGCTGGCGTGGCAATGAGATTCCTATGGGCACCCGGGTGGCGCACGTTTTTCAACCCGGCGTGACCCTGACCCACATTTATGATTTTGGAACTTCGTCGGAAACGTTGGTTAAGTTTGTAACCGTGCGAAATGGTAACCCGTTAACCGGCCACCCCATTTTTTTGATGGCGCGTAATGACACGCCGAAAGTGCCATGTGTGGAGTGTGACCAACCGGCTACATCGCTGTGCATGGAGTGCATGTACGAACTGGATGAGCCGGGATTTTTATGCGATAAGCATGCCAGGGTTCACCCTCATGACAATTATGGTGAGCCTGTGCCTTTGTTTAACTCCCCGCGATTGGGGATGTGTGGCTATGACGGGCCGGCAGAGCCTCCCTACTAAATGAATGAGATGCCTCTTTCTAACAGCACCACTACCGCTGGTCAGCGGCCGGTAGTGGGTGGGTATCTGTATTGGCTTGCTTTTTTATTTGTGGGTGCGGCCCTGGCTCAGTTGCAACTGGCCGGAACAGGCGCCCTCCGGCCGGACACATTTCTGCCGCTTCTGGTTCTGGCGGCCTGCGTTGGAGTTGCCACTGCAACGCTGCGCCGGCGTAATGCCTCTTTTCCCGGCGACCCTATTTTGCTGCCGGTTACATTTTTTCTGAGCGGTTTTGGACTGGTGCTTATTACTCGATTGGCCCCGGCGTTTATCACCCGGCAGATTTTCTGGCTGGCCATTGCCACCGGACTGTTGCTGTCAGTCGCGTTAATTCCCAAAAATCTCAACTGGCTTTACCGCTACAAATATACCTGGCTGATTGGAGGGCTGGTATTGCTGGCCAGTACTCTGCTATTTGGGGTCAATCCCAGCGGCTTTGGAGCCAGATTGTGGCTGCCAGTTGGCGGCATCTATTTTCAGCCGTCAGAGTTGTTAAAGCTGCTGCTGCTGGTTTTTCTGGCCGCTTATCTGGCCGACCGCCGCCGCCATCTTATTGAAACCCGCGCCCATATCGGCCCCCTCTCAATTCCTCATCCGGCCTATTGGGGGCCGATGTTGTTGATGTGGGGGTTCAGCATTATCCTGCTGGTGTGGCAGCGGGACCTGGGGGCCGCCCTCCTCTTTTTCTGCACATTTCTGGGTATGGTTTACGCCGCCACGGGCAAATCCAGATACTTGTGGGCCGGGGCGTTGCTGCTACTGGCCGCCGGCGTCATCGGCTATATTTTGTTCGATGTCGTTCGCTTGCGGGTGGACGGTTTTTTAGACCCCTGGGCTGACCCCGCCGGACGTTCCTTTCAAATTGTACAATCACTGCTGGCCTTTGCCAGTGGCGGTGTCATTGGCCAAGGCCTGGGGCAGGGCTTGCCCACCGCCATTCCGGTGGTTCATACTGATTTTGTCTTTGCCGCCATTGGAGAAGAATACGGTCTGCTGGGGGCGTTGGGCGTACTGCTCTGTTTTGCACTGCTCATTGGCCGCGCCTTTCACATTGCCATCCGCGCCAGAAGCGAGTTCGAGCAATTGTTGGCGGCGGGGATCGGCACATTGTTGGGGCTGCAAACCATTGTTATTACAGCCGGCACCCTAAAATTGATACCCCTTACCGGAGTTACCCTTCCCTTTGTCAGCTATGGCGGCAGCAGCTTGCTCGTCAGTTTTGTTATGGTCGGCCTGCTGGTTTTTATTGCAAATAAAGGAGCATCTCTGCCAGAAGCGCGCGCGCCGGCCCTGGCCCGCAAGGGTCCCCGTGCCAGGGCCACGCAATATCCATTACACCCCATTTACCACTTTAAGCTGGCCCGTGGTATTTTTACCGGCCTGCTGATTGTAGCCGGCGGTTTGATTTTGTGGCAGGTGCTGCTGGCCCCACTGCTTGTTAGCCGGCGAGACAACCCCCGGCCCGTTGTGGCGCAGCAAAAGATAGAACGCGGGCGGATTTTAACGCGAGACGGCATCCCCGTGGCCGAAACCATCTTCGAGGCGGACGGTCTGGCCCGGCGCCATTATCCCTACCCCGACCTGTCTTCGGTGACCGGCTACTACAGTATTAGACACGGCACCGGGGGCACAGAGGCCGCATTTGACCCAACCCTGCGCGGTACGCTGGATCAAACTGCCGCAGAAGAATTTAGCAATAGTTTGTTCCATCGCCCGCTGGTGGGAGAGGATGTGACACTTTCAATTGATTTGCCGGCCCAGGCCGCCGCCGATGTGGCCTTGGGTAATCAAGAGGGGGCCGTGGTGGTGCTGGATGTTGAAACCGGGGCTGTGCTGGTGATGTCCGGCCATCCCACCTACGATCCCAACCTGCTGGATAAAAATTGGGATGATTTGCGCTCTGACCAACGGGCTCCGCTGCTGAATCGGGCCACACAGGGGCTTTTTCCGGTGGGGGATTTGGCCAGGTTAGTGGGGGTGATTGGTTTGCAGGAAGCCGGGGCCTCGCTCCCCGTTAACCCGCAGACCACCCCATTGGATACGTTAACCGGCGCTTTGGGGTCAACCGGTTATCTGGCAACCGCGCACCAGTTGGGCTTTGCCCGCCCCTTTGCAGAGATTCGTTCCCAGTCTGGCCTTCTGCCCGATTTTCCCCCGCAGGGAAAAGAGACGGTGCGAGACCTGGCCGTAACGCCACTCCATCTGGCGCGGGTGATAGCCGGGCTGGAACTTGACGGTTATTTCCCCAATCCTACCCTGTTGTTAGCGGGTCAAACAAGCGGCAGACAGGCTATCCGGCCAGATTCTGCTCTGGCCGGACGCGCGTTGTTGTCTCAAGTGGACGAGCAGGTCATCGGCTTTTCCGGGGAGGCCACCCCCAAAGAGACCGGCCAGCAGACTTCCCTGAACTGGTTTGTGGGGCTGGCGCCGGCCACTTTATTGCCCCTGGCGGAGCCGGCGGCAAGCGATTCTGCCGCAATTTCAGATAAGGGCCTGATTCTTGATCCTACCCGGATCAAGGCGCTCCCTGCAACACCCTCACAAAATCCTGATGCCGCGCTTGAGAATCCTGCCCCGGAAACCCAAAATCGATACGCCGTGGTGGCTGTTGTAGTCACTGATGCGCCGGATCAACAACCGGCCCTTCGCATAGTGAATTTAGTATTAAATATTCTTCTGAGAAACGAAGAGTAGGGAAGCCCACAAAAGCCGGCCAACACTCATTTTTGTTACCCGGCAAACCTTCCTGAAAGCTCGATTTTACTGGCTTCGTTGGCCAACAATTACGCTGGTTTCTTCCAACTTGCCACCTCGAATAATTTGAACTGACACGCTGCTGCCAATGCGGTCCCCACTCAGCAGGCTGAACAGATCATCGTGCTGTCGAATGGGTGAATCTTTCAGGGCCACAATAGTATCGCCCAACAGCAGCCCCCCCTTTTCCGCAGGGCTGTCCGGCTCCACCCCAACAAGTAAGAGGCCGGTCTCCTGCTTGAGTTGTTGGCTGAATGTGGCAGGAAGCCGCACCGGCTGCGTGCTTACGCCCAGGTAGCCACGCTTGATATGCCCGTGAGCCAACAGCGTGCCTGCCACACGCTGAATACTGGGGGCAGGTACAGTGATACTCAAGCCGCGCAGCAGAGCCGAACTGTTTAGCCCAACCACTTCTCCGGTAGCGGTATTTACCAGCGGCCCTCCCGAAAATCCGGGGTACATCAACACATCAGTTTGCAGGTAGTGATCAAGCCGGCTGCCCCCCGGCGTTTGCCATTTTGGGCTAAGGGCGCTGACAATGCCCATAGTGGCCTGCACGCTGTTGCCGGGGCGGCCCAGAGCCAGCACCAGATGCCCCACTTGCAAATTTTCCAGCAATTGCGAGGCGCGGGGCGCGGGCGTTAATCCTGAAGCATCACTGCGCAGCACGGCCAAATCGGTGGTGGGGTCGCGTCCAACAAATTCTGCAGATACGGTGCTTCCATCGGCCAACCCGACCTTTATCTTTTTCTCCCGCTGAACCACATGGTGGGCGGTGACAATAATGCCATCCTCTGACCAGACAATGCCGGTGGCCGGCAACCGCCGCCGGGCTTCTACCCGCACAATGCCGGGGCTAACCGCTTCCACGGTTGCGGCTAATTCATTGGACAAAGTTCTGAGTACATCACTCATGCTTAATATTCCTTTCCAAATATCCAAATTGCTGTATTTCTTAACCTTGACCCAAATTGTATCATTATGCGGCCGGAAATACATCCATCACTGGTCGAGGTAGTACCCTGGAAAAATGGGCAGGTATACCTGCCCATTTGGTGGAGATCAGGGGATTAGAGCATAATAAGCCCCATCTGAGAGGCTCGAACAACGGCCTCGGTGCGGCTTTGAGCCTGCATTTTGCCCATGATGGCATTAACGTGAAATTTTACAGTGTGCTCGCTGATTTCAAGGTGCAGGGCGATGGCTTTGTTGGGTAACCCTTGCGCCAGCAGGTGCAATACTTCCGTTTCACGAGGCGTAAGCGATTCTGTGAGCGCGGGGTTGGAAGCGGGTGAAGTGGCGGGGATAAGCGCGCCGGCCAGGTTCGGGGCAATGGTTATCAGCCCTGCTGAAGCGGCCATTAAAGCGGCTTCAATTTGTTCGATTTTAGCTTGTCTCAACAACAAACCTTTCACACCGGTTTCCCATGCATCAGGGGCGGCTGATTCATCGGGCAAAAGGGCAACCGTTGGAATTTCCGGTTGCCCAAGCTGGGCCAGTTGGCTCAACGAGGCTTCAGGGTTCCATCCCAAATCAAATAGAAGCAGATCAGGCTGGAAGATATCCAGATTGTTTAGCAAACTGGTGCCCCCCGATACCTGTCCCACAACGGTAAACAGGGAGCGATTTTCAAACAAAGAGACCAGCCCTGTCCGTGCTAATGGGTCGGAGGCTGCAATAAGCAGCCGGATTTTACCTATACCCATAGTGTTTTAACTCTCTCATTCTCAGCGCGCATCGAATGAATTCGACGGCTGATATAAAAAACCCGTTGAAATGGGTTGAACCGTAGATTTAACGTGTTTTCTGTCTTAAGCCCGCGAATTCATTCGGGGGCAGCGGTGGCCGAAATGAAGACAGTTGAGGAATTAAGCATAATCGGTACGCAGAATTTGCGATTACCCCTTGCTCTGGTGATTGATATTATGTTATGATTGTAGCTGGGCATTATTGATACGACAAGGCCAGTTTAATTGGTTATGTAGTCCTATTTACGGGGTTGGGTGAGTTAAGGTACACTTGAGAAGCATGCTACCGGATACGCGGGCAAAGGTTTTTAATGACACAACAACTGGACAAAAAACGGGATTCCTCTTTTCAACTGGACCGGCTGGTTTCTAACCTGAGATGGTTATGGTTGTCTCTCCTGGCCTTTTTTGTTGTTGCCGAAAGGTTATTGGCTGAAACACCATCTGCCAGTTTTACCAGACTCATCCTGGTAATTGGGATAGCATTTTTGTTGAATGGAATTTATGCGGGGCTGATGTGGGGAAAGTTTTTTCCTGACTGGCTGGCTGTGGCAACAATTATAATCGATACGGGCTTATCCATTGCCCTCTTGTTTCTGATTGAGCACAACCAATATTTGTTGCCTTTTGTGCTGTTTCCCGTGTTGATTGCCGGTATTCGCTGGAATACAGAAGCCGGATTATTGGTGGCAGTTGCCATTAGCGCCGGATACGGCTGGCTGTTACTGGTTCCTCTTTTTCAGAGTGAATCTAATCGAGGTGAATTTGCCGTTGCTCTGCTTACCCTGAGCATTAACACCCTTACGCTGGTGCTGGCCGGTACGCTCCCCGGCTTTTTTATGCGCCAACGCATTGAAATTGCCCGGAGCAATGATGAGGTGGAGTTAGAGCAGTTACGCATTGATACTGAGCGGGGGAAATTGCTCTCTAAAATGGCAATTACCCTTAGTTCCACCCTTAACTACCACAAGGTTTTGCGAGCCACCATCGACACCGCTTTTGCGGCTATGGCCCAAGTCGGCATCAGAGATGAATCTGCGGTGGCGATGGTTCTGCTGTTTGAGGGAGAGCGTGGGCAACTAAAGGTTGCCGAGGGACGAAATATCTCGCGTAAGGATAAGGGACGTTCAGTGAGCGCCAGTGAAGGCTTGATTGGCAGAACCATCAGTACGGCTGAGGTAGTGGTTACTCACCGGGCCAACCGGGATAAATCGGTAACCTCGTTTATGTCTACGCCCGGTTGTAAATCGGCCATATGCGCTCCTTTACGGGCCGGTTTTCAAACCTATGGTGTCATTCTTTTTTGCAGCCCCGAGCCCAATCTTTATACAACTGAACATAAACAACTTCTGAGCACCTTTTGCAGTCAAGCTATTATTGCCTTGCAAAATGCTCAGCTTTTTGAAGATGTGCATCGGGAGCAGCAGAAAATTCTTGAAAAAGAATCGGAAGCCCGCCGCAAACTGGCCCGTGACCTGCACGATGGCCCCACTCAATCTGTAGCGGCCATTGTTATGCGCTTGAATTTTATTAAAATGGTTCTTGAAAAGGGCGATGTGGACAAGGCCCACGAAGAGATAGTTAAGGTCGAAGAAATTGCCCAGCACGCGACTCACGAGATCCGAACTATGTTATTTGCCATGCGTCCTGTCATTCTGGAAACTCAAGGATTGATGCCGGCCCTTACCCAGTATGCAGAGCGCCTCAACGCCAACGAACCTTTTACAGTTTCCATTGTCAATCGCGGGTACGAGGGGCAGCTCAATCAAAATGAGGAAGCCGAAACCGTGATTTTTGCAATTGTTGAAGAGGCCGTGGGTAACGCCAAAAAACATGCCCAGGCCACCGAAATAAGGGTTAGTTTGGTGGCCCGGGAAGAAGTGCTAATTGTGGAAATTAAAGACAATGGGGTCGGCTTTGATGTGGAAATGACGCAGTCTACCTATGACCAGCGCACCAGCCTGGGGTTGATAAATATGGATGAACGCGCAGAAATTGTGGGCGGTCACTGTGTCCTGGAGTCAAAGCGTGGTAAAGGAACCACTGTTCGCGTAGAAATTCCTTATGATAGTAGGGTACCGGATTAGATGGAAAATAGCGACAATTTAGCATTTGGGTTAGCTGCGTTTTCGTTGCTGCTGGCGGCAGGGGGGTCAGCATTAAAGCGGCAAAATTCCAACGCTCAAAGGGGGCAACATATTTCAACAGGGTGGTTTGGAAAAATCGCCCGGTTTTTTTATTTTGTGGCTATTCCTTATGTTGCCGTTATATTTGGTATCATTACCCCCTCGCTGTTGGGGTTGACCGGCGCAGAGTATTTTGCGCTTATCAACTGGAACGGTGCTGCTCTGACAGCCCAGATTCAGCAGGCCACAACCTTAACGCTGTTAGATTGGTTGATGGATAGTTCGGGGGCAATGGTTGTCGGGCTTACCGTCCTTTTTCTGTTTTGGGCAATTTGGAGCTGGTTGAAGCGTGTTGGGGTGACATTTTTAATTACCAAACCGTCCCTGCCGGGCGCCGCATATGCGGCGCTGCATTGGGCGTTTTATCGCGCAATTTTCTGGTCAGTTACCGGAAATTTATACCTGGCCTCCGTGATAGGGATAGTTTTTGTGATGTTGGAATGGAGCCTGTGTCTGTGGCTGGAAAAAGCGTGGCAGCACCGGCAGCCACAATATTTGGTAAACAGCATGGTGCTGTTGTTAACTACCATTATTTTTTTCTACAGCCCAAACCTTTGGCTGCTGTTTCCATTTCACCTGGCGATGATAACCATTTCAGGCCAGGGACTAAGCGCTAAAACTGCCCGTTTATCCGCATCGTAAATTCAGGGATAGCAAACAAAAATCAGGGGCACCTCAACCGCAACGCAATTTATAAATTGGGAGCGCAATGGAAAAATTACTAAAAATTGTTGTAATTTTCAATTGATTGGCGCCCGCAAGACGGTTTACAAAACGTATCAGGTCAGTTGCGGTGTAATCCCCGGCCGGCTGGACGGTGTGATTCCCGCCGGCAGCTCGATGGATGGAAACATCTGTTTTTAAATATCGCACGATGAAAATAACTTTCAACTTATCTACAAACCGCACGGCTCGCCGGCAATTTATATTCCTCTGCCGGAGCCGGGTGAACGATGAGTGATGAATGATGAACGCGGAATTTAAATTCATCCTTCATCATTTTCAGAGCAGATATTACCCGCTCGTAGTCAGCCTCAAAGCGATAGCGGAGTGGCGTCAGACGACCAAAGGTCCACTGCGTTGCGTATCTGACTACGAACATTTTATACGAGGAGAAAGACAATGACCACAGCATCTTTAACCGAGCAATTAGCTAAATGGTTAGTCGAGCAACGCGAGCAAGGTCTGGCCGACGACGTGCTGCCGGTAGCGCAATCTTACGTCCTTGACTGGCTGGGGTCGGTGCTGGCCGGGGCGGCAACCTCACCGGGCAAGATATTATGCGATTATGCTGGGCCACAGGGTACCGGCCCTTGTCACATCATCGGCACAGAACTGTGCGGCCTGGCTGAAACAGCCGCTCTGGTTAATGGCGGGCTTTCCCACATTGTCGAAATGGACGATCTGGATCGCGGATCGGTGGTGCATCCGGCAGCCGTGGTTATTCCTGCCGCGCTGGCGGTGGCAGAACGAGAAGGCGCGACCGGCTGTGACTTTCTCCGGGCGGTAGTGGCCGGCTACGAAGTCGCCATCCGTATTGGTGAGGCCGTGGGCAAACGTCACTACGTCTACTACCACAACACAGCCACTTGTGGTATCTTTGGAGCCGCCGCGGCCGTAGGCTGGTTATTGGGCCTTGATGACAAACAACTGGTGTGGGCCTGGGGAAATGCAGGAACCCAGGCGGCAGGCTTATGGCAATTTAATAACGAGGGCGACATGAGTAAGCATTTGCATGCCGGCATGGCTGCCGCCAATGGCGTGCGTGCCGCCGATCTGGCAAGGCGTAACTTCACCGGCGCGCGTCACATCCTTGAAGGGCAGCGCGGCTTTTTTGCCGCCACCGCGCCGGACGCAAATCCTGAATTGGTGGTGGCGGGTCTCGATAAACATACCTACAAAATCGGCGGCGTTTCCATCAAACCCTATGCCTCTTGCCGTCATACTCATCCCGCCATTGATGCAGCGCTGGCCGTCCGGGCCAGGCTTGCCGGCCGCCAGATCGAGTCCTGCCGGATTGACACCTACCAGGCTGCCCTCGATCTGTGCGACAATCCCGATCCACACACTCCTTACGCGGCCAGGTTTAGCTTGCACTATTGCGTAACATTAGCCCTGATCCACGGGCAGGTGGGCCTGGTCGATTTCACGCCCCCGGCCATAGCCCGCTCCGCAGCGCGTAAGCTGCCGGCCCAAACCACAGTGAAGCATAATGTCGATTTTGAGCAGCGCTACCCCGCTCAATGGCCGGCCCGGGTGACCGTGACCTTGGATGATGGGACGTGTCTGAGTGAACAGGTGTTGCATCCCAAAGGCGACCCTGAAAATGCGCTGGATAAGGCCGAACTCACGGCCAAATTTTGCCGGTTAGCCAGTTACGGCGGCCACGCGCGCGCGGCCGAGGCCTGGTTAAAATGGTTGGATTCGTTGCTTGCAGCGCAGCCCCTTTCTGTACCTACGCTGCAAGCTAACCAAAATGCACACAGGTATCAGGAGGAAAGATGAACGCGATGAATGAATTACATGCCGATCTGCGCCAGGGTATGCGTCAATTATGTGCCCGCTATCCTGATGAATATTGGCGAGAGCTTGACAAGAATGAGGCGTACCCGACAGAGTTTGTCCAGGCCATGACGGCAGCGGGGTATCTGGCGGCGCTAATTCCCGAAGCATATGGCGGCGTTGGCGTTGGCATCACTGAGGCTTCAATTATTCTGGAGGAGGTTCACCGCTCCGGTGGAAATGCAGCCGCCTGTCACGCCCAGATGTATATTATGGGTACGCTGCTCCGGCATGGCTCGGAGGAACAGAAACGTCATTACCTGCCCAAAATCGCCGGCGGTGAATTGCGCTTGCAGGCGTTTGGTGTCAGCGAGCCGGATGCGGGCACAGACACCACGAGTATTCGCACCACGGCCGTTCGCGAGGGCGATCATTACCGCATCCGGGGTCAAAAAATCTGGACCTCACGCGCCTTCCATTCAGATCTGATGATGCTGCTGGCCCGCACCACACCGGCTGAACAGGTGGAAAAACGCACGCGCGGTCTATCTGTTTTCCTGATTGATCTGCGTGAGGCCGTTGGGAACGGGGTCACCATCGAGCCGATTGAGGTCATGCTCAACCATCACACCACCCAACTCTTTTTTGACGATCTGCGCGTGCCGGCCGATAGTCTGGTTGGCGAAGAAGGGCAGGGGTTCCGCTACATTTTGGATGGTATGAACGCGGAACGCATCCTGATTGCGGCCGAATGTATCGGGGATGGATACTGGTTTATTGACCGGGCTACCCGCTATGCCAACGAGCGTGTTGTTTTTGACCGGCCGATTGGACAGAATCAAGGTATCCAATTCCCGATTGCGCAGGCTTATATTAACGTGCGCGCGGCTGACCTGATGCGGTTTGAAGCCGCGCGTCTCTTTGATGGTGGCCACCCGTGCGGGGCTGAAGCCAATATGGCCAAGCTGCTTGCCGCCGACGCATCCTGGGAAGCGGCCAACGTCACCCTGCAAACCTATGGCGGCTTTGGCTTTGCCAAAGAGTATGACGTGGAGCGCAAGTTCCGGGAAACCCGCCTCTACCAGGTTGCGCCCATTTCCACAAACCTCATTTTGTCGTATATCGGGCAGCACATCCTGGGGATGCCCCGCTCATTTTAAGGTTATGAAACTATGCAACCGTTAGCAGGAATTACAGTTATTGCCCTGGAATTGGCTATTGCGGCCCCATTTGCCTCGCGCCAACTGGCCGATTTGGGGGCGCGGGTCATTAAAATTGAGCGCCCGAAAGTGGGCGATTTTGCCCGGGGATATGATAAAAGAGCCAGGGGTTTGTCGAGCCACTTCGTCTGGACCAACCGCAGCAAGGAATCGTTAACCCTTAACCTTAAGCGTGATGCCGGCAAGAAGATTCTGGAGCAGTTGTTGGCCGAGGCGGATGTTTTCCTTCACAACCTGGCCCCTGGCGCAGTGGAGCGGATGGGATTTGCGGCAGAACGTCTGCGCTCTGATTATCCCCGCTTGATTATTTGCGGTATCTCCGGCTACGGGACAAGCGGGCCTTACAGCGATAAAAAAGCATACGATTTGCTGATTCAGGCCGAGGCCGGGATGTTGTCGGTCACGGGTACCGCAGAAACCCCAGCCAAGGTGGGCATCTCCGTGGCGGATATCGCCGCCGGGATGTACGCCTACAGCGGCATCCTGACGGCCTTATTAACCCGTCACCAAACCGGGCACGGTACGGTGATCGAGGTTTCAATGTTGGAGGCGTTAGGCGAATGGATGAGCTTTCCGGCTTATTACGCCCTCAACGGTACGCCGCCGCCCAGAAATGGAGCCAACCACGCGGCGATTGCCCCGTATGGTTTGTTTGCGACCGGTGATGGGCGGGTAGTCATTTTGGGCGTGCAAAATGAACGTGAGTGGCAGCGTTTCTGTGAGACGGTGTTGGAACAGCCGTCATTGGCGGAAGATGGGCGCTTTGGCGGCAACGCGCAGCGCGTGGCCCACCAGTCTGCCTTGCGGGAAGCAATTGAAGCAATTTTTAGCCAACTGACCCGGGATGAAATCGTTTCCCGGCTGGAGCAGGCTAAAATTGCTAACGCCGAGATGCGTACCATGCCCACATTCCTCAAGCACCCGCAACTGACCGCCCGCCACCGTTGGCATGAGGTCGCCTCACCGGTGGGTGGTCTCCCGGCGCTGCTACCCCCGGCGACGATGACCGGTGTCGAGCCGGTGTTCAATCCGATTCCGGCGCTGGGCGAACATACAGAGAAGATTCTGGCCGGGCTTGGTTATGATGCAGCCGACATCATCAAACTACGAGCCAATCACGTGATTTAAAAATCTGGCAGAAGCATATCTCGGTTACACTATTGTTACTGACTATGAAAATCTGACTACTGTAATCTGGCTACTGACTACTTTCTGATGGTTACAGATATGTATCTGTAACCCACCCTATACCGACTTAAGTCGGCGGAATACCCGTTACAGGGTTAACCCTGTAACGATCTAAAAGTAGGGGGATGTGCTCTCTCGTCTGATTGATTAGTTATAAGAGTATTTTCCCAATAACCTGGGGCGAAGCTCGGGCCGGTCTCCTGACCGTGCCCGATGGTGGCCCGGTTGGAGACTGGCCACAGTGTCTCCCTGACAGTTTGAGAAGATACCTATAAAAAAAGGAGCGAAGAAATTATGACAAAAAAAGAAAGTTGGACCGGGCGTGTTTATGAAGATTTCGAGGTGGGGGATATTTACCGACATCCGCTCGGCCGGACCGTTACCCAAACCGATAATATCTGGTTCACCCTTTTGACGGTTAATCCCAATCCCATTCATTTTGACGCGCGCTATGCCGCTCAGACCAGTTTTGGCAAACCCCTGGTCGATTCGACCTTCACCGTGGCCCTGGTAACGGGATTGTCCGTGACAGATATTTCCCAAAACGGCATCAATCTGGGTTGGGATGAAGTACGTTTACCGGCGCCTGTCTTTGAAGGTGACACAATCTATGCCCAAAGCGAGGTGCTAAGCGCTCGCGAATCAAAATCACATCCGGACCGGGGCATCATCCAGGTCAAAACAACAGGGTATAACCAGGAGGGCACCATCATTCTCACCTTCAAGCGCAGCATTATGGTCTACAAAGATGGCCACGTTCCCCGCATCCCCCCACCTAAATTGAAGCCGGCGGGATAACAAAACGATCCGTACATGTATCGCACGCAGCATTCAAGCCGGCTCGCACTATCGCCGATTGGGGCGGGGAGCAAGATATTCAAACACCTCACATTGCCCAGGCTGATACTAAATGGCCTCGGCAACAAGTTTAGGTTATTACCATATGTTGGCGCCTTACACTGAGTTGACCCAAATTGAGGTAGAATAGATAGAACAAACTCAAAAAGGAGAACTCAGATGAAAGTCGAACTAGCAGCTTGTCGGAGAAGTCCAGAAGCCTCCCATGTATCACCTCTATGAGGCACAAGAATGCCTTTATTACCCATATTAGGTACAAAAACAAAGGCCAGTGGGGCATCTTTTCCCACCAAACTGACTTCTCCGACAGCCTGCTAGCGTTATTCATCTGATATGCTCAAAGCAAAACCACGTGAGGCAGGTTCAGGATGCCGCATAACACATTTAAGGCCTGGGTATTGCGTGCCGGGGTGGCCGGTTTTACCGCCGGCTGCCGGGTCTTAAAGCCGGATGCGCCTCAATTCGGCAATTTGATCAAGGTCCGGCAGGCCGGGCTGTGCCTGTTCGGGCTGTTGTACGATGTGAGCGTGAAGGATGATCTGGCCGCGCGCCACCGGTAGAATGGCTGACAGTAACCCGATGAAAAATATGGTTATGATTAACGGCCTGATTGTTCCGGCGGATATGCTGGAGCCTGAAGTGCAAGAAGAATTACGCCGCCGGGGCATTATTTAACCCGGCTCCATTAACCGATGCGGAAGGCATTATGGCTGATTATAACGAAAATAACGCTCAATTAGAGCCAATCATTGATATCATTATCCCCCGCGAGCGTATTTACAAAGTGTTCAAAGATGATCCCGGCCCCTGTCCGCGTTGCGGAAGCAGGTTACAGCAAAGTTCCCAAACCTATCTGGTTGCTACGCGACACGGGCGGACCATGACCGATCAGTTTATGATCGGTAGTGATTTTGGCTGGTTCTGTCCTGATTGCCCAACTGTGATGATTGACCCGCATGAGGTCGAAGAGTATTTGAGTTTTGGCAAGCCCGGTTGGGACATTGGCCCTGAATTTGGGGTAATGGGAGTTATTGATCTGGATGCGATACCGC
>CAYWSS010000044.1:0-15629 GCA_964460505.1 uncultured Caldilineaceae bacterium
AATTTACAGCACCGATACTTTTTACCCTTCCCCCGTAGCAACCGTGGAACAAACCGGCCTGATGCGGGATCAGGCGGTGGCCGCGGTGCAATTCTACCCGGTGCAGTTTAACCCGGTTAGCGGTCAGGTGAAGCTGTACCGGCGGCTCAGGGTTCGAATAACGTGGGACTTTGCTCAAATTGGTGTGGGCGAAACACGTACCGGCAGCGCTACTTACGAGCAGTTATTGCAAAGTACACTCTTAAATTACAGCTCCCTGCTCCGGCCACCTGTTGGTGATCGGTCGGATGGATTTGTAACAAACAGTGCTCTGAGCACCTCCGCCAGTGCACTTGCGTTAAAAATTGGGGTGATCGAGGATGGAATCTACCAATTAACCTATAGCGACATCATCAGCGCAGGTTTTGATTTGAGTGGGGTCGATCCGCAGACCATCAAAATTACTAACCGGGGGCAGGAAATTCCTATTCACCTTACAGGGGAAAGCGATGGGATTTTCGGCCCAAGCGACAAAATTCTCTTCTACGGTACTGCCATTACCGATATTTACACCAGTAAAAATATTTATTGGTTTACAGCCGGCGGTGGTGCCGGTCAACGGATGACGGTGCGGGATGGAACACCTCTGGGAGGAACCGTGCCGTCCCATTTCCCGGCAACGCTTCACGCTGAACCTGATTCATTTTACTGGCAAACCCTGCCCAATGGCCAGGGACAAGATCATTGGTTTTGGGATATTTTGACGGCCCCAATCTCGCGGACGTACGCCATATCATTAAATAACATGTCCACCACAGCCGGTACCGCTACCGTTCGCCTCAAAATGAAGGGGTTTACCGACATTCCGGAACTCAATCCTGATCACCATACCCGGGTTTTTATAAACGGCACGGCTCTTGATCCGGGTGGACACGGGTGGGATGGGCAGGCTGAGTTTGATTTTGAGCTGGATGTGGCTCAGTCCACCGCGCTAACCGAGGGGGCCAACATTGTTACGCTGGAATCGATCGGCGATACCGGCGCTGCGGTAGACAGATTGTGGCTAAACTGGATCGAGATCGACTATTGGGACACTTATGTTGCCGAGAGTGACGAATTGCGTTTTGCCGCGCCGGAGGGCGGGCCGTTTCAATTTGAAGTTACCGGGTTCACCGGCAGCGAGATAGAAGTTTTTGACATTACCAACCCGGTTGATGTGACGCTGATAACCAATACCGCAATTGTGAGCACCAGCGGCAGCTACACCCTCCGGTTTGAAGATGAGGCGCAGCCGGAAACCCGCTACCTGGCCCAGACCCCCGCCCGGTACAAACGTGCGGCCAGTATCAAGTTGGACCAGCCCTCATCCTGGAAATCCACGGAAAACGGGGCCGACTACGTTATCATCACCCACGAAGATTTTTATAGCAGCACCCTGCCCCTGGCCCAGCGGCGGAGCCTCACTTCGGGGCTGCGCGTAGCCACGGTCAAAGTGGGGGATATTTACGATGAATTCAACGATGGTATCTTTAATCCGCAGGCGCTTCGGGATTTTCTGACCTACGCTTACCACAACTGGAGCCCGCCGGCCCCCACTTACGTTTTATTGGTGGGCGATGCGGTTTACGATTTCAAAGACAATTACCATAACGGTATCATCAACTATGTGCCCGCCCATCTGATTGAGTCAGACCTGTCCGGGCAGATTCCCTCCGACAACTGGTTCGTAACCGTCAACGGGACGGATATTATTCCCGATATGTTTATCGGCCGCCTGACGGCGCGGGAAGCATCTCAGGTTGATGACATCATTGATAAAATCATCCGGTACGAGCAGAGTCCCCCGGATGATGCCTGGAATAAGTTGGCGCTGCTGGTGGCAGACGACAATTCAGCCTCGTTTGAAGCCACCTCCGAGGCGCTGACCGGCTTGCTGCCGGACGATTTTACGGCCAACAAAGTTTACGTAAAAAACTATCCACCGGGAGATCCCACAACCGAAATTGATAATTACATCAACAGTGGCAGCCTGCTGGTTCATTACACCGGCCACGGTAACTCTCTCCGGTGGGGATCGTGGAGCGGGGGACGCATTTATGAGTCCGCCGATATTATGGCCCTGCAAAATACGGATAAATTGCCGGTGTTGACCGTGGCCAACTGTCTGAATGGATTTTTTAACGGCACCGGGAGCCTGCTCTCCGTGGCCGAGTCGTTTTTGCAACTGAAGGATGGCGGCGCTGTGGCGGTCTGGGCGCCTACCGGTTTGGGCTATCCTGCCGGCCATCGGGCTTTGATGACCGAATTTTATCAGGCGATGTTTCAGGAGAAAATATACACGCTTGGAGCGGCCACTACTGCGGCCAAAGTTGCGGTTGCCGGGCAAAACAGCAGTTGGGATGAGTTGGTTGAAACCTACGTCTTCTTTGGCGATCCGGCAATGCGCCTGGGTACCCCGGCTGCCTTTGCCCCGGACAATCTTTTAACGTACCTGCCGGTTGTGGTCAAATAGATATTGATTGGTTTTCTGAAAAACAAGGTCAAGGGCAACAGCCCCAAATGGGGCGACAACGGGAAGAAAAATCGCAGGTTGGATTACCTATCGCTCAACCCAACCTGCATTTTCTGACTTTATTTTCGCGGGGGTTGGACCGCCCCAATGGGACGGCACCGAGAATGAAAATTGCACTATAATCATTGCTGCGTCGCCTGACCGGCATGTAAATAAACGAAAAACAGCAAACAAGAAAAAGGAGCCAACAAAGATGAAAAACCCCACAGCCAGACAAGACGACATCGTTGTTCAGGATGTTCTGGACGAGATGGTTATCTACGATCTCAAACGGGACAAAGTCCACTTGTTGAACCCGACGGTAACGTTTGTGTGGCAACAGTGCAATGGGCAGCACAGCCCGGATGAACTGGCAAGCCTGTTGCAGCAGGAACTCCAGCCCCCCCAGCCCGAAACGCTGGTGTGGCTTACGTTAGAGCAACTGGAAAAAGCGCACCTGCTGACCGGGAAGGTGATCAACAACGGCCACAAAACCATCACCCGGCGGCAAATGCTCAAAATGGCGGGGGTGGGCATTGCGCTGCTGCCGGTGGTCAAAACCATCGTGGCGCCTACTGTGGCACAGGCTGTTAGCCCCGTTCAATCAAGCCCATATTCATCCGTGGTTGAGTGCCAGCACGATGATGATTGCGGTACAAATGGGCTTTGTATCAACGGCCAATGCTGGTAACTCATTGCAGGAGAAAAGCGCTGGAAATTCTGACAAACCCTGTCAAATATTTAACTTTTCAATTGGAGGAAAAATTTGCCGGTTGATGTTTCCCGACCAAACCTGACGCTTGAAGCTCAATTGCTGCTCTGCTGTGCCCATACAGAAATGGGGCCGGCTCATCGTGAGCAGCTCAATATCCTGCTTCAACAAGACGTCGATTGGGTGTATCTAATCCAGTTGGCGATTATGCACGGGGTGATGCCGCTGCTCTATTCAAACCTGAAACGGTTTTACCCCGACGCGCTTCCCGAAGAAACGATGGCGCGCTTAAAAGCGCGTTTTATGGCCAATGCCCGGCAAAATGTATCCCAGACCGGAGAACTGCTCCAAATTTTGAAGATATTTAAAGCAAACAACATCCCGGCCATTCCCTTTAAAGGGCCGGCGCAGGCGGCGGCTGTTTACGGCAATCTGACCTTTCGTCAGTTTGGAGATTTGGATATCCTGGTTCACAAACAGGATGTCTGGCAGGCCAGGGCGCTGCTGGCAGACAGGGGCTACCGGTTTTATACGCAGTTGACGGCGGCTCAGGAAATTGCCTATCTTCACTCCCGGAACCATCATCATTTCTGTCTGGTGCGAGATGACGGCAAAGCCACGGTCGAAATTCACTGGGAGGTTGCGCCTCGCCATTTTGCCCCGGCCATTGAGGTTGAGCAGTTGTGGCAGCGGGCCGAATCCATACCGTTGGCCGGCGAAACAGTCGCCGCTTTTGCCCCGCAGGATTTTGTTTTGCTGCTCTGTATGCACAACTCAAAACATGGCTGGAATCGGCTGGAATATATCTGCGCC
The DNA here is from genome assembly GCA_964460505.1 of uncultured Caldilineaceae bacterium. Taxonomy (GTDB): domain Bacteria; phylum Chloroflexota; class Anaerolineae; order 4572-78; family J111; genus J095. The sequence continues at coordinate 4,056 of CAYWSS010000044.1, forward strand.
GTTGCCGAATTTCTCCAAACGGATCACTCAATAAATTGGGATCAGGTGTTGATTCGGGCCAAACAGTGGCGGTGCTTGCATATGCTCTTACTTGGATTGCATCTGGCCCAGGTGGTGTTGGACGCGTCGCTGCCTGACACTATTCAAAATGAAATTGATAAGTCACCGGCCATCCGGCCCCTGGCCGGCCAAACCCGTTCGAGACTTTTTGAAGAGAATAATGCTGCACCGGGCGTGTTTGCCAGCGTTGCCTACCGGATGAGGGTGCAAGATCGTTGGATAGATCGCATTCGTTATGGCTCGTCAATTATTTTCTCGCCCACTTTGATTGAGTGGCAGAATCTGCCACTGCCGGGGTTTCTTTCTTTCCTGTATCCTTTGCTTCGCCCGCTGCGTCTGGCAGCAAAATATAGTTTGAGATTGCTGAACCCACTTTTTGGCAAACTAAACCGGGCTGAAAAAAATGAAATCATTCACATCGATCACCCTGCGTAGAACAATTTATGAATACTGTCAAGTTCATGCTGCATCAGATCATCAATCACAGATTTTTTCTGTTGGGCTGTTTTATTGCCGCGCTTATTGTTAGAGGCGGCTGGGTTTATTTAATCGATGCCCAACCGGTCAGTGACTCTCGCTGGTATTATGAACGGGGGATCGATTTTGCCGGGGGCCGGGGCTACACCGTTGGCCCGGACAGTTTTTGGCCCCCCAATATTGCCCCTGCCTCGTTGATGCCAAAAGAAGATTACCCACCCGGCGGCAGGCCTACCGCCTATTGGCCCGTCGGGTATCCGGCGTTTTTGGGATGGCTATTCTTTATATTTGGGCCAGCTGTACTTGTGGCCAAGATTGCTAATGTGTTTCTTTATCTGGGCGTGTTGGTATTTTCGTATTACATAGCAAAAACACTATTTGAGTCGGAAATTACGGGCAGGATAACAGTTCTCATTCTGGTATTCTATCCGGAGCATATTGCTTACACTTCGCTGCTGTCAACTGAAGTTCTGTTCCTTTTTTTGTTGCTAGTGGGAATTACGCTTCTCATCATACCCAATCGCAAATTGTGGTTGGCCTGTGGGGCAGGGTTTGTCTTTGGCCTGGCCTGCCTGGTTAAACCACAGGCCATCTTCATACCGGCCATTTTTGGTGCAACCTATCTGGTCACCAACATTCGACACAGAGGATTTCAACAAAATCTAACTGTGATCATCGTTGTGTATATTTCTTTAGAGCTAACAATCCTGCCCTGGCAGATCAGAAACTATAAAATATTCAACAATTTTATCTTTATTTCAAATAATGGCGGTTACAATCTGCTTGTTGGCAACAATTCTTATGCAACCGGGGGGTATGTCTTTAACGACCATCTTGTTTCAATGCTAAGTGATGTTCAAACTGAACCCGAAAGGAATCGGAAAGCTTTCAATCTGGCTATCGCATATATGGTTGACCATCCTTTGGAAACAATCACGCTGTGGCCGGACAAATTATGGCATCTTTTCAGGCGTGACGCCTCCGGGGTGGTGTGGAATGAACGGGGGATGCAGGCGATAAGTTACAACACGGCCACATTTTTGTATTATTACGCAAAATTATCTCAACTTTACTATATGCTTATTTGGGGAGCGTTTCTGGTGTCTCTGTTTGTATTAAGCCGTAATCAAAAGGGTGTGTTTCATCTGAGTCGGAGGGGGGAGAAATTGGGGGGAACTGCCCCCCACCCCCCCCGGCCGGCGGCGCTTTTCGACTCATTTGAAACGCACCCTGATCAAAAACACAAGACAGCGCCTAAAGCTCTCCTGTTGCTGGGGGTGTGGGTTGTGCTCTATTTTACGGTCATTTATACGTTGACTTTTGGCGATAGCAGGTTCCATTTTCCAATGATGCCCTGGATCGTAATGTATGTTAGCGCGTTGGCCGCAATGGCTATAAACCCGGCTCACCAGGTGATATCCGTGTTTGGAAAGAAAACGAGTGATTCCGGCAGAACTGAACTCTATGATAGCGTTACCAATGATCATCAGATATTACAGGAAACTCATCTAATGGCTACCAAGGCTCCACCTACGCGCACTTCAAAAAGTCATCAAAAGGAAGAACAATGCAGCCGCAAACAGTAGCCGTTGCCGCCAGCTTTACAGCAGAACCGGTGAAGGAGGTTCTTGACTTCTGGATACAAGAGACCGGTCTTGCCTTGGAGGTTAAGTTTTCACCTTATAATCAGATCTATCAACAGCTCCTTGATCCTTCAAGCCTTCTTTCCAAAAATCTGTACGGGATAAATGTTGTTCTGGTACGGTTAAAGGATTGGACCCGAACCGACACCTATGTGCTACCTGTTGTGACTTCCCCTGAAAAGGAGAGCATTTTAACCAACCACTCCCGCTACACGTTGCCTGATCGTGTGGAAATTGCCCACTATAATCAATATGAAACAGAGTACCTGTACCAGGAGATATTTGTCGATCAGGTCTATTTGAAACATGGAATTGTTCTTAATGATGGCGACTGTGTTTTTGACGTTGGGGCAAATATTGGTTTGTTTTCGCTATTTGCGCTGCAAAAATGCAAGAATGTCTCCCTCTATGCCTTTGAGCCGGCGCCCCCTGTTTTTGAGATTTTACAGGCCAACACAACACTTTATGGTAAAAACGTAAATCTTTTCAACTGTGGTCTGGCTGACAAGAACATGGAAGCGTCGTTTAGCTTCTTTCCACGATCATCTGTTTTATCAAGTTACAATCCCGATGCAGATCAAGACGAAAAGGCCTTGAAAACAGTTATTCTCAACCGGCTGCAACAAAACCATACGGTGCGGAAAGAGGACTCAGACGCATTTGCAGATGAGCTATTGTCGGGCTGGCTTGAGCCGGAAGTTGTTACCGCCCAATTGCGAACTCTCTCCAGTGTCATCAGGGAACACAACATTGAGCAGATTGATCTGCTCAAAATTGATGTCGAGAAAGGTGAATGGGCAGTTCTTAAAGGGATCAGCGATGATGACTGGTCAATAATTAAGCAAATTGTTATAGAAATTCATGACCAGAAAGGGAATTTACTGAAAGAGGTCACAAACCTACTTAGAGAAAAGGGGTTTGATCTTGTTGTAGAGGAAGAGCATTTGCTCCAGAACTCAGGTCTCTACAACATTTACGCAACTCGTTCCGGACAGATATCTAACGCATCACCGAAAAAATCCATGCCGGATATATCAAATATTGAGCAGAATGTACGGGATTTTATTCGCGCTCTAAAGTGCGCAACCGAACACTCAGCGACGCCATATCTGGTCTGTATTTGCCCTTCACCAGCTGATACGGTAGAGCTTGAGACGCTGTATCAACGAATGGAAGAGATTGTCGCCTCTGGCCTGGGAGACATGAGGGGCGTAACCCTGGTAAAAACTTCGGAGTTGGCCACCGCCTACCCGGTTTCATCGGTCTATGATCCGTATGGAGAGAGAGCAGGTCATATGCCGTTCACGCCCCTTTTCTTTACCTCACTCGGAACTCTGCTTGCTCGAAAAATTTATACAATGAGGAGCGGTCCTCACAAAGTGATCGTGTTAGATTGTGATCAAACGCTGTGGAAGGGGATGTGCGGCGAGGATGGGCCTTCCGGGATTGAAATTGACCCGCCTCGCAAGGCGCTCCAACAGTTTATGGCCGCCCAGCATGATGCGGGCATGCTCATCTGTCTGTGCAGCAAGAACAACGAGCAAGATGTGGTTGAGGTGTTTGAGCATCATCTCGAAATGCCTTTAAGACTTAATCACCTCGTATCCTGGCGTATCAACTGGCGACCCAAGTCGGAGAACATCAAATCCCTGGCTGTGGAACTTCAACTGGGACTCGATAGTTTTATCTTTATCGATGACAATCCAATTGAATGTGCAGACGTTCAGATAAACTGCCCGGACGTTTTGGTCCTTCAACTGCCAGAAGATCCACGCACTATTGCTGAATTTCTTGAGCATATCTGGGCCTTTGACCACTCAAGGGTTACTGAAGAGGACCGGAAACGGACATCCCTTTATCAGCAGAACATCCAGCGAAGGCAATTCTTTGAAGAGGCACTGAGCTTTGAAAATTTTCTGGCAAATCTCGATCTGGAAGTTCAAATATCCGGGATGGCCACTTATCATCTTGCCAGAGTTTCGCAGCTTACTCAGCGAACCAACCAGTTTAACTTCACTACGGTTAGACGATCTGAAGCCGAAATTCAGGAATTCTGCCGGTCAGAAAAATCGAAGGGTTTTGTTGTAGAAGTTAGCGACCGCTTTGGAGCTTATGGATTGGTTGGGGTAATTATGTTCAAAACCAATTCCGAAGCTGTCATTGTGGACACCTTCCTGTTAAGTTGCCGCGCGCTGGGAAGAGGCGTGGAGCATCGAATGCTGGCTCAACTGGGAGAGATTGCCAGAGGACGAAAACTGGATCGGGTCGATGTCATCTATACTCCCACCCAAAAAAATCAACCGGCGTTCGATTTTCTGAATGGAGTGATGGCGCAGCTTGAACGGCCAGCTGGTGATGGAGCCGGGCGTTCGCCTGCTTTGAACCAGACCAGAGGGGTGGAGGGCAACGTGCTCTTCAGGTTTCCGGCTGACCTGATCACGACGCTTACCTATAGTCCATCCACTGTGAAGGGGCGTAACCGTCCGGGCGCTTCGGCAACGGGTTTGCCGGTTAACCGGAACGGTTCTGATTTTACAACTACGATGCTTCCTGCCCCCGGGCAAAAGGCAAAATCCGAACTGTATCATCGAATTGCCACGAAGTTATCCAATACCGGGCAAATCCACAAAGTTATTAAACTTCAAAAGCGTAGAAATCGGCCCAACTTGAAACAGGACTTTGTTGCTCCCCGGACTCCCGCAGAAGAGATTCTGGTGAGGATTTGGACTCAAGTTCTTGGTTTGGACCGGGTGGGCATTTACGATAACTTCCTGGAATTGGGCGGGCACTCGTTGTTGGCTATGCAAGTCGTTTCCAGAATACACGAGGCCTTTCAAATTGATATGCCGCTGCATCATCTATTTGAAGCACCCACCGTGGTCAGTTTAGCGCAGCGTATTGAAACAGCCAGTCAGCCGTTTCATAAGTTGCAAAGTCCGTCCATAAAAAAAGTTTCACACAATGAGAGGATTCCCCTTTCGTTTGCTCAACGGCGGCTATGGTTTCTGGACCAACTGGAAGGGAAAAATGCCATCTACAACTTGCCTGCCGCCGTACGGCTTGCCGGTTCGCTCAACGTTGCTGTCCTGGAACAATGCCTGTCAGAAATCGTTGGCCGCCACGAAATTTTGCGCACCACTTTTGCCGGCGTAGACTCCCAACCTGTGCAGGTCATCGCTCCATCTGTAACTCCTCGGTTGCAACTGCTGAATCTGCGGGCGGTGCCGGCAGCAGAGCGGGACATAGAGGCTCGGCGACTGATTACCCGGGAGACACAACGTCCCTTCGATCTGGTGAAAGGGCCATTGGCCCGATTCAATCTGTTTCAATTGGGCAAAGAAGAATACGTATTTCTAGTGACGATGCACCATAGCGTCTCTGATGCCTGGTCGATAAAGATTTTCTTTCAGGAATTGGCGATGCTCTACAACGCCATCGTTGCCGGCGCCCCGCCACCGCTGCCGGAATTACCCATCCAGTATGCGGATTTTGCTATCTGGCAGAGGCAGTGGTTGCAAGGCGAATTGCTGGAAACACAACTCAACTACTGGAAAGAACAGTTGGCGGGCGCTCCAAATCTGTTAAGCCTGCCCACCGGCCGACCGCGCCCTCCGGTACAAACCTTCCGGGGCAGCACAAAATACTTCCGGCTTGATCTCAGCCTGATGAAAAAACTGGAAGATTTGAGCCGGCAGTCGGGCGCGACGCTCTATATGATCTTGCTTGGGGCTTTTGCTACCTTACTTTTACTCTACAGCGGCGAGGATGACATTGTGGTTGGCAGCTCAATTGCCAAGCGTAACCGCAAGAAAACAGAGAATCTCATTGGTTTTTTTGTTAATACCTTGGCACTGCGTATAAATCTGGCAGGAAATCCTGCTTTTCCGGAGCTTCTGACCCGGATACGAAAGATTGCGCTAGGCGCCTATGCGCATCAAGACCTACCCTTTGAAAAACTGGTTGACAAACTACAGCCCACCCGGAACTTAAGTCACTCTCCGCTATTTCAAGTCTTTTTTGGCTTGCAAGAGTCATCGATAGATAAGTTAGAGCTAGCCGGTCTGACAGTGCATCCGGTGGAGCCGGACATCGTTACGGCCATGTTTGACTTGATGTTGTTAATGGAAAAGAAAGAGCAAGAAATCAAAGGTGCATGGGTATACAACGCTGACATTTATGACAGTTTTTTAATGGGCCAGATGGTGCGCCATTTTGAAACAATTCTTAAAGGCATCACTTCTCACCCAAATCAGCAGCTTGATAACATCAAGCTGCTCAGCAAGGCCGAAGAAGCGCAGCAACTCGTAGTCTGGAACGCAACGCATACTTCGTATCCCAAACAAAAAACCATTCACCAACTCTTTGAAGCGCAAGCAAAAAAGCGCCCTGACAACATGGCTGTCGTCTACCAGGACACGCATTTAACCTATCGTGAACTCAACCAACAAGCCAATCAGTTGGCCCATTATCTTAGACAGCAGGGGGTGGGGCCGGATACAATTGTGGCGCTTTGTCTGGACCGGTCACTGGACATGGTCGTTGCTATCCTGGGTATCCTGAAAGCGGGTGGGGCGTATCTTCCCATTGATCCCGGCTACCCTGAAGAGCGAATGCGTTTTGTGATGGAAGATGCCGGCGTGGCCTACCTTGTTACCACCCAGAACCTGCTAAACAGCGTCTTCAAGAAAACGTCGTCACTCATCTTGCTGGATGCCAACGGCGACAGCATTGCCGCACAACCCACGACAGTTTTAACTCATAGCGCCACCCCTGATAACCTGGCCTACTGTCTCTACACTTCCGGATCCACCGGAAAACCAAAAGGGGTCCTGATAGAGCACCGAAACGTGGTTCGGCTAATGATCAACGACAAATCACCATTTGATTTTTCGGAAAATGATGTCTGGACTTTGTTTCACTCCTACAGTTTCGACTTTTCAGTCTGGGAAATGTACGGCGCCCTTCTCCACGGGGGAAAACTTGTAGTTATTCCGAAACAGGTGGTTCAAGATACAGCGTTGCTCCTGGATTTGCTCGCGCAAGAAAGGGTGACAGTTCTGAATCAGACGCCGACATTCTTCAATACCCTGGCAAAGGAAGCGATCAAACGCTCAAAGGCAGACCTGCCCCTTAAATACGTGATTTTTGGAGGAGAGGCGTTAAAGCCCATTCAACTGAGAAAATGGCATAAACTGTACCCTGAAACAGAACTGATAAATATGTACGGGATAACCGAAACAACCGTCCACGTCACCTTCAAAAAAATTACCCAAAGAGATATTCGGGTGAACATTAGCAATATTGGTAAACCTATTCCCACAACATCCATCTACATTATGGACTCAAAACTGCGATTGTTGCCGGTTGGTGTACCTGGCGAGGTATGCGTGGGTGGGGCAGGCGTTGGCCGTGGCTACCTGGGCCGGGATGAATTGACCCGCCGAAAGTTTGTGTCGAATCCCTACAAGCCCGAAGAGCGGCTATATCGATCAGGCGATCTGGCCCGATTACTCCCTGACGGGGAAATGGAGTATCTGGGTCGAATTGATGACCAGGTGCAAATCCGAGGCTTCAGAGTAGAATTAGGCGAAATCCAGACACATTTGTTACAGCATCCAACTGTGACCGAAGCGGTGGTTGTGGCCAAACGGTTACACTCGAACACAATCGAGCTGGTGGCTTACATTGTCCCGGCGGGCGATGTTAACGTCACGACCCTGCGCAACCATCTGGCGCAGACGCTGCCTCACTATATGGTCCCGTCGGCTTTTGTCATACTGGACGCGCTGCCGCTGACGCCCAATGGAAAAACAGATCGTCGGGCGCTGCCTGCGCCTGACCAGATCCGCCCCATGTTGGAAAGCGCCTTCACGCCTCCCCGCACCGAGGTCGAGGAGATTCTGGCAAGAATCTGGGCCGAAGTTCTGGAACTGGACCAGATTGGCATCCACGACAACTTCTTTGAGTTGGGTGGACATTCCCTGTTGGCTACTCAAGTTGTTTCCCGAATATATGACACCCTTCAAGTGGAGATCCCGTTGCGCAGCCTGTTTGAGATGCCCACGATAGCCGGTCTGGCTGTGACAGTTGTACAAAACGAGGTCAGGCAGGTTCAAATAGATCCACAGCCAGGGGATAAAAATGCTTTTCCGATGTCTTTTGCCCAACAGCGATTATGGCTTCTTGACCAGTTGGAACCCGGCGCTGCCATTTATAACATCCCCGAAGCGGTCCGGCTCACCGGGCCGCTTGATGTGGCTGCCCTGGAGCAGAGTTTCAGTGAGATTATCCGGCGTCACGAATCGCTCCGGACTACTTTTTCTACTGTTCAGGAACAACCCATGCAGATCATCTCCTCCCCGGAGTCTTTTGCCCTGCCGCTGCTCGATCTCCAACATTTGCCTGAGTCTGAACAGGGCGAGGAAACTCGGCGGCTGTCCAGCAAAGAAGCTCAACATCCCTTCGATCTAACCCGAGGGCCGTTGCTGCGAGCCACCCTGTTACGCCTGAGCGATACGGATCACGTTTTATTGCTAACCATTCACCACATTATTGCTGACGGCTGGTCTTTTGGCGTCTTCTATCGGGAGCTTTCAGCCTTCTACCAGGCTTTTTCCACCGGAAGCCCCCCTCTTCTTCCCCGGCTACCCATCCAATATGCGGATTTTTCTGTCTGGCAACGCCGGTGGCTGCCGGGCAAGGTGCTGGAAACCCAGCTTGCGTACTGGAAACAGCAACTTGACGACAACCTTCCGGTACTGGAGCTGCCCACCGACCATCCCCGCCCACCGGCGCAAACTTTCCGGGGTAAACAGCAATCCTTAACGTTGTCTCAAAGTTTGACTGAATCGCTCAAAGCATTGAGCCAACAAGAGGGGGCCACCCTGTTTATGACCTTGCTGGCGGCGTTCAACGTGTTACTCCACCGCTATACAGGGCAAGACGATATTGTGGTTGGCTCGCCCATCGCCGGCCGCAATCGCAGCGAAACTGAGAGATTGATTGGTTTTTTTCTCAATACCCTGATCTTGCGCGCCAACCTTGCGGGCAAGCCCACTTTTCGGGAATTGCTGGAGCAAGTGCGGGAAGCGGCCTTAGGCGCTTATGCCCACCAGGACCTCCCCTTTGAAAAACTGGTGGAGGAACTACACCCCGAACGAGACCTGAGCCGTAACTCACTGTTCCAGGTTATGTTCATACTCCAGAATGTCTCCCGGCAGCTACCGAAACTGCCGGGCCTGACCGTTAGCCCTCTGACCGTAGATGCCGGCACGACAAAATTAGACTTAACCCTGTCGATGACCGACCAGGCAAACGTACTCACTGCCCTGATGGAATATAACGCCGACCTGTTCGACGCAGCTACGATTAGCCGGATGCTGAATCATTTTCAGCTTTTGCTGGAGGGCATCGTTGCCGATCCTAACCAACCTGTGGCAACCTTGCCGATATTGACTCCGGCGGAGCGGCATCAAATGTTGGTTGAATGGAATGACACACGGGTTTCTGATTACTCTCACGCCAATAGCCTGTGTCGACAGTTTGAGGCCCAGGTTTTGCAAACACCGGCGGATGTCGCTTTTTATTATAAAGGCCAGACGCTAACCTACCAGGAATTGAACCGGCAAGCGAACCAGATGGCGCGTTGCCTGGTTAGTGTTGGGGTTAAACCGGGAACAGTTGTGGGGCTATGTCTTGAGCGTTCTCCGGAGGCGGTAATTGGGCTGCTGGGTATCTTAAAAGCGGGGGGGGCTTTTCTTCCGTTGGACCCGGCTTATCCCCGGCAGCAGTTAGATTTTATGCTGACTCATGCCCAGGTCTCTGCCTTATTAACGAAGACGCAGTATCCGGGAAATTTTTCGTGTAGAGATGCGGAGATAATCTGCCTGGACCGGGATGCCGAAAACATTGAACGGTTCAGCACTGAGAATTTGAGAATTCAGACTGGAGAAAATTACCCTGCCTGTGTCATCTACACCTCCGGTTCCACCGGGAATCCCAAGGGGATAGTTGTACCTCACCAGCAAATTTTAAATCGGCTGGCCTGGATGTGGGATAAGTATCCTTTTTCCGGAAACGAAGTTGGCTGCCAAAAGACCGCGCTTAACTTTGTTGACTCCATCTGGGAAATTTTCGGCCCGCTTTTGCAGGGTGTGCCCACGGTTATCATTTCCGATGAAACGCTCCGGGATATCCCGGATTTTGTAGCGACATTGGCAGAGTTTGGGGTTAGCCGGTTGTGGCTTGTGCCCTCGTTGCTCCGGGCCATGCTGAAAATTTGCCCTAACCTGCAAGATACTGTGCCGCAGCTTAAATTCTGGGTAACCAGCGGAGAGACTATTTCCGGGGAGTTATTTGAACAGTTTAATGAATTACTGCCTGATGCTACGCTTTACAATCTGTACGGCACCTCGGAGGTGTGGGATGTAACCTGGTATACACCGGTAACACACGTTCAAGATTTGGCTCAAATTCCCATTGGGCGCCCGATTGCCAACATAAAAACCTTTATTCTGGATGCTCGTCTCCAGCCGCTTCCCGTTGGCGTACCCGGTGAATTGGTTGTAGGCGGCGCGGGACTGGCCCACGGCTATTTGAACCAACCGGCGTTGACCGCGGAAAAATTCATACCCAACCCCTTCAATACCACTCCCCCGGGGGAGATCACGGCCACTGACAGACTTTATCGCACCGGGGACCTGGCTTGCTACTTGCCGGACGGCAACATCCAGTTTCTTGGACGGGCAGACCATCAGGTAAAAATTAGAGGATATCGGGTTGAACCGGGTGAAATCGAGACGATTCTGGCAGAACACCCTACGATAGAAGAAAATGCAGTGATTGCAGTCGATATAGCATCAGATGAAAAACAACTGGTGGCCTACGTTGCAGTCACCCCTTTATCAAAAATATCAAGCGAGGAGTTACGGGCTTTCTTGAAGGCCAGACTGCCCAACTATTTGATTCCATCGCAATTTGTGTTTGTAGAAAGCCTGCCATTAACTCCTAACGGAAAAACAGACCGCCTGTCTCTGCCAAAACCGGGCCAGAATCAACGTCCGGCAAACAATACGTTTATTGCGCCACGGTCTCCGGCTGAAGTGACCATGAGCAATATTTGGCGCAAGGCCCTGAAGTTGGAAAAGGTGAGCATCCACGATAACTTTTTTGAACTGGGCGGACACTCTTTGCTGGCCTCTCAACTCCTTTTCAGTGTGCGCCAAACGTTTGGCGTTAAATTACCGCTGCGTTGTATATTTAAAGCGCCAACCATTGCCCAACTGTTAAAAATCGTTGAAACAGCCAAAAATTCCGGGATTGCGGCATCAACCAATTACCGCGAGAGGGCGGTGCGTGGAATCCAGCTGCTACCAACCTATCGGCGGGTCTGGAA
>CAYWSS010000045.1:0-15620 GCA_964460505.1 uncultured Caldilineaceae bacterium
TAAAAAATTAGTGAAATTAGTGAAATTAGTGGCAGATAATACGCTTTTTATAGAGCGATCCTGCAAACTACCAGAGAGCCGTCAAGTTCTAATTGACGGGTGTAGCATTTGGGCCTTGTGCCCTTTTTACTGCTGTAACAACGCCCACAAGGGGCTTAACTACCCGTCAAAATCAACTTGACTTAGGACTCAGAAAAGTTTTTTCCTAAATAACATCCGTATTGCGTATTAGCCCCTTCTTTACAAAATACGTAAATCGTTGGGCGAAAACTTTTCTGGAGTGCTACTAAATAGCTTTAACAGACAGGGGCAAAAAATGACCCAACATCTCTCCGCCTACCTTCTTGCCCAGCTCAGCACCCTCATCAATACCCAGGTAGGGCTTCACTTTCCGCAAGAACGCTGGCAAGACCTTGAACGTGGAATTAAATCTGCCACACAAGAGTTTGGCTTTAAGGGTATTGAAGCCGGCGCTGAGTGGTTACTTTCTTCCCCATTAGATCAAAGCCAGATTGAAATTCTGGCCGGCCATCTTACCATTGGCGAAACCTACTTCTTCAGAGAGCAGCCCAGCCTGGATGCCCTTGAACGGCATATCTTAAAAAATTTTCTTCAAACCCGCCGCCACAACCATCGACGCCTGCGTATTTGGAGCGCCGGCTGCTGCACCGGTGAAGAACCTTACACGCTGGCTATCATCCTCCACCAACTGATACCTGACCTCAAAGATTGGAATATATTAATCCTGGCCACCGATATTAACCCCAACTTCCTGAAAAAAGCGACCCGGGGCATTTACCGTGAATGGTCACTTCGCCGGACGCCGGCTTCGATTAAAAAGAAATATTTCAAGCAGCTATCAAAAAACAGGTACGAAATTTCGTCTGAAATAAAACAAATGGTTACCTTTTCTTACCTCAATCTAATTGAAGATTCTTATCCGTCTCCCCTAAACCACACCACTATGCTTGATATAATCTTTTGCCGCAATGTGTTGATGTATTTTTCTTCAACCACAATAAAAGCGGTGGCTCACCGCTTTTATCGCTGTCTGATAGAGGGCGGATGGCTAATTGTCAGCCTGACCGAGACATCTCCCCAACTATATTCTCCGTTTTCTGCCGTCAATTTTTCCAGTGCCGTTTGTTACAGAAAACAGAACCCGTTCACCCCAACATCCCCGCCGCCGTTGTCCGAGCCATTTCTGCCGCAGTTGCCCGCCGATGAAACACCGCCTACCATTTCCACCCCCCAGCCGGATATTCAATTGCCGGCGGCTCCCGCACCGGCCAATGCGCCTACCGGAATTGTGTTGCCGCACTCTGCCGATAGCCTCCCCCCCCCTGCCCGTAAGGCGAAATCGACAGCTTACGAAAAGGCGGCCGCTCTGTACGAGCAGGGTCAATACGAAGCTGTTGCCCGAGAACTTGAAAATCTCTTTGCCCCGGACCAACATTCCAATCCCAGGGCGCTTCCCCCCGAAGAGAAAGCAATATTGATTTTGATTAGAGCTTACGCCAATCAGGGTCAATTAACCGAAGCCCGGAAATGGGGCCAAAAAGCGGTTGCGGCCGATAAGTTAAATCCAATGTACCATTATCTGCTGGGTACTATTTTACAGGAGCAGGGCGAAATTGAACCGGCCATAAAATCATTAAAACGCGCCCTCTTTCTGCAACACGATTTAATATTAGCCCATTTTGCAATGGGCAATTTAACCCTGCAGCAGGGAAAGTTTACAGAATCTAACAAACATTTCGATAACGCCCTGTCGCTACTTAAAAATCACCACCCGGAAGATATTGTTCGTGAATCTGAGGGGCTGACCGCAGGCAGGCTCACAGAAATTATCAGGCTGCTGAAAGAATCAAACGGCGACAAGTAACAACGCCTGGTGAAAGAACGGCAACATTTATGATAAAAAAAGACGAAACAACTGAACCGTTCGTTGACGTGGTGAAATTCCGTTTGGCTCACGAAATCTATGGATTTGAATTAGCGCACATACAAGAGGTGTATTCCGTTAGCAACCTGACGCCGGTGCCATGCACGCCTCCTTTTGTGCTGGGCATCATTAATGTTCGGGGACAGATTTTCTCAGTGATAAACTTAAAAATATTCTTTGACCTGCCGGACGAGGAGCACGCCGAGTTTAACAAAGCCATCATTATTCAAGCGGGACACAGCGCATTTGGCATTCTGGCCGATGCGATTTTGGGCGTAGAATCTATTCCCCGCAGAAAAATCCAATCATCGCTGCCCACGCTGTCCGGCATACAGGCTGAATATGTTAAGGGGATTACCAACGACCCCCTAATTATTCTGGATGCGCCCAAAATTCTGGCCGATCCTCAGATGATTGTAAATGAAAAGGTAGCCGGCTAAAGACCGTGCAAACGCACATTACAAGGAAAGAGAGTTGACCTATGAGTATACCACCAACCAATACAACCGGTACCGCCCCCAAGATAACATTCTTGCGGTCGTTACAAGGAAAACTGGTTATTGCCTTCCTGTCGCTTTCGCTTATTCCGGTGGCGATAGTGTCTGGAATTACGGTGTGGCAAATGCAAACGGCGCTCACCCAATCTACCCTGCACGCGGTAGAACTGGATACGGCCACCACCGCCAAAAACATCGAGGTTTTTCTGGGGCAGTTTTTGTCAGATGTGTTAATTACGGCCAGCGTCCCCCCTATTCAGGGTATCAATCGAGCGCAGGAAAACAATGGGGTAGACCCTGTATCTGATGACACAACTGAGGTTTGGGTTGAGCGGCTAAACCAAATTTACAAAGGCATTGCAGAAAGCCGGGGGTTTTACCAGCAAATCCGTTATCTGGACGCTAATGGCGTAGAGCAGGTTCGCGTGGATTACAGAAACGGGAAACCGCTGGTCATTTCCGGTGAGGATTTACAGGACAAAAGCAGTAAAGATTATTTTACCCAGGCAATGACATTAGGCCCTAACCAGGTTTATGTCTCTCCGTTAAATCTAAACCGCGAACAAGATCAAATTGAGACTCCCCATACGCCGGTTATACGCTTTAGTACGCCCGTATTTGATGAGGCCGGCATGCGGCGGGGGGTGGTGGTGATAAACGTATACGCAAACAGTTTTCTCAAGCGGTTAAATGCTGAAAACGGACGGGCTTTTTTAGCCAATCAGGATGGTTATTACCTTAAACACTCTGACGCTTCACGTACATTTGGATTTGACCTTGGCACGGAATTTAACGCCAACAACGATTTTCCGGAAAGTATAGCAATGCTCGGCAGTGAGGAATCTTATGTTAATATTGAACCGTCGCTGCAATCGGTGGTGGCCTTAAGGAAAATTCATGTTGATCCCGCTCGACCGGAACGCTACTGGCTGGTAATAGAAACTCTGCCGGAGGCCGAGGTTTTGGCAACGGTTAACAATTTGCAGCTTGTTACGCTGGGGTTGGGGATTTTTACCTTTATTATTGTGGCCACGGTATCTTTGCTGGTGGCTCGCAGCATTACCCGCCCCTTAAACGCAATTGTAAGCGTGGCCGAGCAGGTATCCGCAGGCAATCTGGCCATCAGCCATTACCCGCCAAATAAAGGGGATGAAATTGGCCTTTTAAGTGATTCATTTAAAAGCATGATTGAAAACTTGCGTGAGCAAATTCAGGAAATGTTGGAAGCCATTAATGTCCTGACGGCCTCATCCGGAGAAATATCGGCGGTCACTTCACAACTGGCGGCCGGCGCCGCCCAAACCGCATCTTCGGTTAGCGAGACCACTGCCACTGTAGCCGAAGTCAGGCAGACCGTAGAAATTTCCAGCCAAAAAGCCGCGCTGGTATCGCAGAGCACCCAAAAAGCGGTGCAGATATCTCAAGCCGGAGAGCAAGCAACCCAGGATACCGGCGCAGAAATGGAACGAATTAACGTTCAGATGGAGTCGATAGCAAACAGTATTGTTTCCCTCAGCCAACAGAGCCAGACCATTCGAGAGATCATTGACTCCGTCAATGATTTGGCTGAACAATCCAACTTACTGGCTGTAAACGCAGCCATTGAGGCGGCCAAAGCCGGAGAACAAGGCAAGGGATTTGCGGTAGTTGCCCAGGAGATAAAAAGTCTGGCCCAACAATCAAAGCAAGCCACGGCGCAGGTTAGAAACATCCTGAATGAAATCCAACGGGCAACCACCTCTGCTGTTATGACCACAGAGCAGGGAACCAAAGCCGTTCAGGAAGGAATGAAACAATCCGCAGAGGCAGGGGGCGCAATCAGGCAACTGGCAGAAAGCATTGCTCAGAGCGCGCAAGCGGCCACCCAGATTGTGACATCAAGCCATGAGCAACTGTTTGGGGTAAAGCAAATGGTGACTGCCATGGAAAGTATTAATGCGGCAAGCGATCAGAACGCCAACAGCGCCAGGCAGTTAGAAATCTCAGCCAAAGATATTGAAGGTCTGGGGAATAAATTAAAAGAAATCGTAGCCAGGTATCAGGTGTGAATCAGGTGGCAGGTTACAGGTAAAAAAACCGTGCTACTTGCCGCTTGATACCTGATACCTGACAGCAGAGGTAAAATTGCAATGACAAACGATAATTTTTTTGAACGGCTGCTGGCCACGTTCCAGATTGAGGCCAAAGAACATCTTAAGGCGATGTCTGCCGGCTTGCTTGACCTGGAAAAAATATCTGATGCGGATGAACAAAAAGAAATCATCGAAACGATCTTCCGGGAAGCGCATAGTTTAAAAGGCGCTGCCCGCGCGGTTAATTTAACCAATGTTGAAGCCGTGTGCCAGTCGCTTGAAAGCATTTTTGCCGTGTTAAAACGGCAGGAAATAGAATTATCTCCGGCCCTGTTTGATGTGCTGCACCAAAGCCTTGATATCATCGAAAGCCTGCTGTCCTCCCCTGAGGGGCAAGCGGAGCAGGAAGACCATTACGATCAGGTCACCACTATCATTGATGAACTGGACCACCTGGCGGCGGGCGGCGAAACCGGGGTTGAACCGGATAAAGAAGCTCCCCCGGAAACGCCAACGAAAGAAACTCCGCTCCAAATTCAACCGCCGGCCGCATCCGAAGAAATTGATAAACCGGCGGCGGTAACAGCCCGCAAGCCGGAAGAAGCACCGGCCTCTGAGCCGGCAAAAAATGTGCCGGAGGTTTCTGGTGGCACAGGAGATAAACCCGCCAAGTTTCCATCACCGCCGCCCAAAAAAACTGTTACAAAAACAAAACCCCGCCCAAAGTTTTCCAAAGAAAAATCGGGCGCGCCGGATACCATCAGGATTTCTGCGGCCAAGCTGGACTCTCTTTTACTGCAAATTGAAGAGATGCTGGCCGTAAAACTAATTACCGGGCAACGGGCCGTTGATCTGCGTGGCATGAAAGAAGCCTTTGATGTGTGGCAAAAGGAGTGGAATAAAGTCCGCCCCGAAGCGCAGGCAATTCAACGATCATTAAGCAAAAATGGAACGGCAAGTTCGTTAACTGAGGTTAATTTTCAAATTGATAAGCTGCTCGCGTTTCTGGAGTGGAACTACCAGCATACGAAAACTGTAAACGGTCAATTGGTTGAGCTGGTAAAATCTGTAGAGCAAGGCCAAAGATCCGTGGGGTCAATGGTAGACAATCTGCTGGAAGATATGAAAAAGGCGTTGATGCTGCCCTTCTCTTCCCTGCTGGAGATCTTTCCAAAGATGGTGCGCGATCTCTCACGGGCCCAAAATAAAGAAGTGGAGTTAATCTTGCAGGGGGCCGAAACCGAAATCGACCGGCGCATTCTCGACGAGATAAAAGACCCGCTTATTCATCTCATTCGAAATTGCGTTGATCACGGCTTAGAAGCGCCCCACGACCGGGCCAAAAATAACAAACCTGCGCAAGGAACCATCACCATCAGCGTTTTGCAGGTTGACGCCAGCAAAGTAGAGATTACCATATCTGATGATGGGGCCGGCATTAATGTCGACAGGGTGAAAACCGCGGCCATCAAAGAGGGCATTATTACCGGGCAGGAAGCGGGCCGGCTTTCCAATCAGGAAAGTTTGCTGCTCATCTTCCGCTCGGCGCTGTCTACCAGCGCTATCATCACCGATCTTTCCGGCCGGGGGCTGGGCCTGGCCATTGTGCGGGAACGGGTTGAAAAACTTGGCGGGCGGGTAACGGTAAACAGCAGCCCGCACAAGGGCACGGTTTTTCAGATTTTTCTGCCCGTTACGCTGGCCACGTTCAGAGGGGTATTGGTTGAGACGTCCGGCCGGCAATTTGTTATTCCCACAACCAATGTAGACCGGGTGCTTAGATTTACTCCAGGCCAAATTAAAACTGTGGAAAACAGGGACGTTATTCCAATGAACGGCCAGATGGTAGCCATTGTGCCGCTTGCTCAGGTTCTGAAACTGCCGCCGCCCGCCTCAAAAAACGGGTCTGATGCAGAAACAATGCCGGCCATGGTGCTGGGTGCGGCAGAAAAAAAGGTAGCCTTTATTGTTGAACAGATTTTAAGCGAACAGGAAGTACTGGTAAAAGGATTAGGCAAACAACTGGTTCGGGTTAGAAACGTGGCCGGAGCCACCATTCTGGGGTCAGGCAAGGTTGTACCTATTTTGAATGTGTCTGACTTGCTGAAATCGGTGGCAAAAATTTCCGGTAGCCGGGCCAGGCCGTTAAAGCCCACAGACAAACGCGCTGATGAGACAGATTCCGGCTCCGGCAAAAAATCTGTTTTGGTTGTCGAAGATTCCATCACGTCCAGAATGTTGCTGAAGAATGTTTTAGAAGCGGCCGGCTATCATGTAAAAACCTGTGTCGATGGCGTTGATGCGTTTACTACGCTAAGAACAGAACCCTTCAACCTGATGGTTTCTGACATCGAAATGCCCAGAATGAATGGCTTTGATCTTACAGCCAAAATTCGGGCCGATGAAGAACTCTCGGAGCTGCCGATTGTATTGGTTACATCACTCGGTTCCAGAGAAGACCGCGAGCGGGGCATCGACGTAGGCGCCGATGCGTACATCATAAAAAGCAGTTTCGATCAAACCAGCCTGCTGGAAATTGTTCAAAGGTTAATTATTTAAATGATCAGAGTCTTAATTGTAGACGATTCGGCCGTAACCCGTGAACATCTCAAACATATTCTGTCGTCCTCTCCGGAACTTGAGGTGGTGGCCATGGCCAGGAGCGGGCAGGAAGCCATTGAGCTGACGCCCAAAATCAAACCCGATGTGATTACCATGGACATCAATATGCCCGGCATCGACGGCTTCGAGACAACCCGCACAATTATGCAAACCCACCCGGTGCCTATTGTCATTGCCAGCACCACGTTAAGCCCGGATGAAGTGAAACACACCTTTCGGGCGTTGGAAGCAGGGGCAGTAACCGTGGTAAAAAAGCCGGTTGGCATAGGGCATCCCAACTACAAAGTAATGTCGAGAGACCTGATACAGACCGTAAAACTGATGTCGGGGGTAAAGGTCTCCAAACGTCGATTATTTAGGCCAAAAGAAAAGCGGCAGGGGCCAGACTCACAAATACGAAAAATACCCTCCCCGCAAAACCGAATAAAAGTGGTGGTTATTGGTATCTCCACGGGAGGGCCGCCCGTATTGAGAAGAATCATTTCAGAATTACCTTCAAATTTTCCGGTGCCGGTGCTGATTGTGCAACACATTTCGGCCGGATTTTTGCCGGGGTTAATAGAATGGCTCTCCCGGATTTCCCAACTTCCAATCTCACTGGCCGTAGAAGGCACGCGGCCCCGGCCCGGGCACATCTACTTTGCGCCGGATGACCACCACATGGGGCTAAACCGGCAGGGGAAAATAATATTGCGCCAAACAGAAAAAGAATACAGTCTCCGCCCTGCGGCATCGTTCCTGTTTAGAAGTGTGGTTGAAGCGTTTGGCCCGCAAACTATCGGGCTGTTATTAACAGGGATGGGCAAAGATGGCGCAGCAGAATTAAAGCTTTTGCGAGACAGCGGGGCAATTACAATTGTACAGGATAAAGAAAGCTCCGCGGTACACGGAATGCCGGGTGAAGCCATAAAACTTGGCGCGGCCATGCATATGCTTTCGCCCGATAAAATTGCCGCCACCCTGGTAAAGCTTACAAAAAATGGATAAAAAGGAACAGTCAATGGAATTAGCAGAAAACAACGCCGAACAATCTGTTGAGATTTTAATTGTTGAGGATAGTCTGACCCAGGCCATAAGACTGCAATATATTCTGGAAGACAATGGCTTTCACGTAGTAATGGCCCACAACGGGCTGGAGGCGCTGGAGGCCCTGTCCAAACACAAACCAACGTTGATCATCAGCGACATCGTGATGCCCGAAATGGACGGTTACGAGCTGTGCCGCCAGGTTAAAACCAACGAAAATTTAATGGATATTCCAATTATTCTGCTCACCACCCTCTCTGATTTACAGGATGTGGTAAGAGCGCTGGAAAGCGGCGCCGATAATTTTGTGACCAAACCGTACACCGCCGAATTTTTACTGTCGCGCATTCAACACATTCTGATAAATCAGGAAATCAGAAAAAGCAGCAAGATCAGCACAGGCGTAGAGATATTTTTTGCCAACAAAAAATACTTCTTCTCCTCCGAACCCACCCAAATGGTGGATTTGCTGTTATCAACGTTTGAAAATGCGGTGCAGAAAAACCTTGAGCTGGAAAAGGTCAATCGCCAGTTGTTGTCTATGCAGCGAGAACTGGCCCACAAAAACCGCGAGCTAAAAAAGCTGAACGATCAAAAAGATCAGTTTCTGGGTATTGCCGCCCACGATCTGAGGAATCCGCTGGGCAATATTTCTATGACCAGCGAAGTCCTGGTTGGGGGTACAGAAGGCCAGTTGGATGAGGAGATGCGGGAACTCCTGTCGGTCATCCAATCATCCAGTAATTTTATGCTGGCCCTGGTCAATGATCTGCTTGATATTTCTGCCATCGAGTCAGGCAAACTTAATCTCAATCTGGAAACAATCGATCTGGTGCCCCTGGTACAACACAATGTTTCCCTCAACAAATCCCTGGCTGAGCAAAAACAAATCCGGCTGGTCTTCCGGCGCGATGACGACGCAGCGTATAAAATGCGGGTAGACCCGGCCAAAATTGAGCAAGTGCTAAACAACCTCATCACTAACGCCATTAAATTTTCTTATCCCGAAAGCGTGATTGAGGTGGCGATGCAGACAAAAGGCCCGGACGTCTTGATTTTGGTCAAGGATACCGGGCAGGGCATCCCTACGCACGAGATAGACAATATATTTGAACCCTTTAAAAGAACCAGCGTAAAAAGCACCGCCGGCGAAAAAAGCACCGGGCTGGGGCTGGCCATTGTCAGAAAAATAGTAGCGGGGCATCAGGGAGAAATCCGGGTAGACAGCGAAGTGGGCCAAGGCACCACATTCTCTTTTACGCTGCCACTGGGGGCAGAAGAATAGTGGTATTGCAGGGTACAGGGTACAGGTGGGCAAGAATCTGCTCCCTGCCACCTGATTATCACACCAGCCGTTTTCTGACGTGAGAACTGACATTATCTAACACAATAACCACAATCACAAT
Source organism: uncultured Caldilineaceae bacterium (assembly GCA_964460505.1). Classification (GTDB taxonomy): domain Bacteria; phylum Chloroflexota; class Anaerolineae; order 4572-78; family J111; genus J095. The sequence goes on from CAYWSS010000045.1 coordinate 9,569, forward strand.
AGCCCACACCGCGGTTCCCGCCTTACTGTAAGCCAACTGGTTGATCCACGTTTGAAGCTGGAGGCCAATACCACCGCCCCCCACAAAACCAATAATCGTTGAAATTCTGACATTGATATCCCAGTGGTAGATGGCAAAGGCAATAAATGGGGGCACTACCTGCGGCATTACGGCAAAGAAAATAGCTTGCAGCCGATTACCCCCGGCCGCAACCGTGGCCTCAATTGGCCCCTCATCAATACTTTCGATGGCCTCTGAAAAAAGCTTGCTCAACGAAGCGACCGTGACCACGGTCATGGCCATCACCCCGGCAAACGGGCCAAAGCCCAGCCAGATGGCAAACATTACCGCCAACACCAACGCCTCAATTGAACGCATCAGGTTAAAAATGGTCCGGGCAATGTAATAAATGGCGGTGCCGGCCGGGCCTTTGCCCATAATATTGCGAGCGCCCAAAAAGCTGATGGGCACGGCCACAATGCAGGCAAACGTGGTGGCCATCAACGCCATAAACAGTGTTTCGGCCATTTTTTCTGTGGTGATGACCAGCGCTTCCGAGGGAGCCAGCGCGCCGGTTTCCCAGGCCAACTCGGCCTCCAATTGGGTAACATGCCCATCTTTGGCGGCCACAATGGGCCGAATTTCCACCTCGACGGAAAAATAGCCGTTAGCGTCAGTTTTGGCTTTCTCGCTGCGTAATCGCCGCTCTCCGGCCAGCAGCCAGCGTAACTGGACATCGGTTTCGGGCCGCATATCAAAGCCTTCAACCGTAATAAATGTTTTGGGATCGCTGCACGGGGGGGTAGCCACCAGGCGCGGGCCGCTATTGGGCACTTCGGTAATTTCGCCCGCTTCGCACGGCACCGGGTAATCTATGACGTAGCTGCGGGTCGTTTCGCCCCGGGCAAACAACTCCGGCGTCATAAAATCGCCGATGATGGGCACTGCTTTGTAAAAATCGGTAAACAGGCGCGGCAGGTCAATTTGCGTCACTTGCCAGCTATAGGCGTAGGCCGCAAGAATGAGAATAGCGATTAGAGCGTTTCGACCGTAGCGCAGACCAGGTGGGGTGTTTTTACGTTGTTCCATTAATCAACCTCACATCAACCGTTCGCGCGCTTTGGCACTAATAAAGTCAAGCATAGCCACAATTATTACAATCGACCAGAATGCCGCGCCAATGGCTTCCCATTCGCTGAGCCGCTGCCACTGCACAATCAAGAAGCCAATTCCACCGCCCCCGACAAAGCCAAGGATGGTCGACATCCTGACATTGATATCCCAACGATAAATAGTGAAGGCCAAAAATGGGGCCGCTACCTGTGGAAATACGGCGTAAACCACGGTTTGCCACCAGTTTCCTCCGGTGGCCCGGATGGCCTCAATAGGCCCAAAATCTATGTTCTCAACCTGCTCCGAGTAAAGTTTGCCCAGCGCCGCAATCGAGTGAACCGTAAGCGCCATGACCCCGGCAAACGGCCCCAGGCCAACCCACACCACAAATACAATGGCAATAATCAACGATTCAACGGAGCGCACAATATTGAGTATGGTTCGGACAATGTAATAAACGGCTAATGTAGTGGCACTGCCACTCATCAGGTTGCGGGCGGCAATAAAGCTAAGAGGAATGGCAAAAATTACGGCAAATGTCGTGGACAACAGGGCAATTGCCAGCGTCTCGGCCATTTTTTCAATGACAAGTTTACCGTTTTCGCTCAACTGCCAACTGCCGACAATGCGTGCTTGTTCAACTTGCACAAAATGCGCCTGTGGCTCGCCGGTATCGGAGCTGAGCGGAACAGACTGAGGGACAGTGACCTCGGTAGAAAAGTCTCCGGCGGCATTACCGGTAACTACAATTTGTTTGCCGTCTCTGGTTAACCGCTGCTCATCACCAATAGGGTTTATCCACCACAGTTCTGCGTCTGTGTTGGGCCAGAAACCATCGCCCTCAACCTGTAGGGTATCGCCAACCTCGCCGCATGATTTTGATAGGGTGATGGTTGCTCCATCAGGTTGAGTGGTGGTGGTTAGGGGAGGGTTATCGGAGCAATGCACTTCAAACGGCGCGCGATCCGCTCGCGTCTCAGATTCCCGCTCAAGAAAATCGGGGTTCAACATTCCCTGTACAATGGGGGCGGCCCGGTGGGCCTGGCTAAACAGCTTTTCAGGCTCAATCTCGGTTATCACCCACCCTGCCGAATAAACCACAATTAAAATGGCAACTAACGGGGGAAAGTAAGAACGCGTGACACCTTTGGCCAGACTATAGGCATCCCATACATTCCACAGCCAGGTAAAGGCCACAAAAAACAGGAGACCAAATAAATATTGCCACCAAATAATGGCAATTGAAACAAAAATGACCAAAAACAGAGTTACTCCCCGGCCACGCAATCCAAGCAAAAGTTGACCAAGGCCGGGGACAATCAACGACAGGACGGCGGCTAATCCGGGGCTACTAATTTTTGGCGACGACCTGCCGGTGGCAGAATTATTTGAGTTCGACATCAAACGTCCCTCATCAGATTAATTGATTTCAACTTCTACGGCATCTTCGCCGTAAATTTCTTTAAACCGCACCTCGTCGATGTCTTTTGGCGAGCCATCAAACATCATATTACCGTCTTTCAAGGCAATGATTCGGGTAGCATAGGCTCTGGCCAAACTTAAAAAGTGGAGGCTGCAAAGGACCGAGACTTTATTATCTTTGTTGATCTGCTCAATATATTTGAGCACAGAGTGAGAGGTGGCCGGGTCCAGCGCTGAAACCGGCTCGTCGGCCAACAGTAATTTTGGCTGCTGCATCAACGCCCGGGCAATGCCCACCCGCTGCTGCTGTCCACCTGATAACGCATCAGCTCGATTATCGGCTTTTTTTAAAATGCCAACTGTTTTTAAGGCCCAATTTGCCAGTTCCCGATCCTTTTTGGGAAAGATACCCAACAGGCTGAGCCAGGGGTTTACGTAACCCAACCGGCCAGTCATCACATTACGCATTACACTGGAGCGTTTGACCAGGTTAAAATGCTGAAAAATCATGCCGATGTCGCGCCGAATTCGCCGTAGTTCTCGCGGGTTTGCCGAAACAATGTCAACCCCATCAAGCAAAATCTGGCCGGATGTGGGTTCGATGAGCCGGTTAATACAACGTAACAGAGTGCTCTTCCCTGAACCGCTAAGGCCAATAATCACCAAAAATTCGCCGTCGGACACGGTAAATGACACGTTATTCAAAGCTTTGGTGCCGTCGTCATATACTTTAGTCAGGTTTTTTATTTCAAGCATTTTCCCTCCAGGGTGCAAGTAACAGGGTAGCAAAGTGGCAGGCAGTTAAATTACCTGCACCTTTGCCACACGGTTACATTCTGTTGGTAAAAAATAGGGGAGAGGAACTTAATCCTCTCCCCCAAAAAAAGTATTCCGCTTATTTCAGGAATTATTCCTGGAAGTCCTCAATGCTGAACCCGGAAGCATCCAGGTCAACGCGGAAGTCATCAAAGAAGGAGTCATCAGCTTCTTCCAGGCCGGCAATCTGGTACAACGAGTTCAGAGCCGCTTGTCCGTCTTCGTCGCCGGCAATGTCTAACAGGGCGGCTACTACGTTGGCCCTGACATCATCTGGCACGCTCGGGGCAAAGCTGACGGTGTCGTTGGGGATATCAACAGATTCTTTTATCACCACCACCACATCTTTTACATCAGCAAAGTCGTCTTCAATGGTGCCGCGAGCATCCACGTAGGTTGCGCCGGCGTCACATTCGCCATTGTACACGGCGGCCACTACGTTGTTGTGAGAACCAACGTCGGTCACTTCAATGTCGCTGGCAGGATCCAGCCCGGCGGCAGCCAGGGTAATGCTGGGGATAATCCAGCCGGAGGTTGACAACGGGTCAGGGCGGCAAAAGGTTTTGCCGGCCAAATCTTCAATCGTTTTAATGCCGCTGTCGGCCTTGGTGATAATCTGGCCTTTGTAGCTGGTGCTGCCAAAACGAACCGTAACCATGGCCACGTCAACATCGTACTTTTCGTGGGCCAGGATGTAACCAAAAGTATTCAGCCAACCCACGTCAGCGTTGCCGGCGCCCATCGCTTCGATGACGGCGGCAAAGCTGGTAGCCACGTTAGAGGTAACATCGTAGCCGGTGCGTTCGGCAATCATCGCCGACAGTTCGTCACCGGAGGCAACAATTTCTTCGGTATCACCGGAGGGCACAAAGGACATCACCAGGCTAACATCGCTGCCTTCTGTGGCGGCAGCCGGTTCGGCGCTAACAGGCCAGCCGGTAGAGATGGAACCGTCAATAATGCCTTGCTTGATCGCTTCAACTTCGGCCGTCAGTTCTGCCGGCACCCGGTCTTCCCAATCGTGGTACGGGCCAAGCCCGACCCCGTCGTTGGACAAGGTGCTGATGTAGTTGCTGCCGCCTTCAAATTCGCCGCTGTCCATCCGCCGAACCGCTTCGTATACGGCGTTGTCAATCTTCTTCAACACGCTGGTCAGATACACTTCTTTGGCATCCGGGTTTGTTTGCGTCAGGTCGGCATCCACCCCGATTACCGCAAAGCCGCGGTCTTGCGCGGCTGCGGCCGAGCCTAATCCAACCGGACCCGCTACCGGGAAGATGATGTCGCACCCTTCGTCAAAGAAGTTCTCGGCAAAGCTGCGCCCATCATCCAGACTCTCAAAGTTGCCGGTAAATGAACCGTCTCCGCCACCTTCGGCGGCACCATCCGTTTTCCAGCCCAGCACTTTTACATCCGCCCCTTTTTGGGCATTGTAGTAATTTACACCCTGCTCGTAAGCAACCATAAAGGCCACCACCGGTGGAATCTTGATGCCGCCGTAGGTGCAAACAATGCCGGTTTCGCTCATCCCGGCGGCCAGGTAACCGGCCATAAAGGAAGGCTCATCTACGTTGAACAACAAGCCCATATCGCCGGAGGTCTGGCTGGGAAAGTCAACGATAGCAATCGGAATGTCCGGGTTGGCTTCCGAGGCGGCTTTGGTGGCATCGGCCAGCAGAAAGCCGACCGTGACCAGACCGTTGTAGCCCTGGTTGATAAATTCGTTGATGTTCTTTTCATAGTCGGTTTGTTGCTGGCTTTCCAGAAACTGTACATCGGCCCCAAGATCGCTGCCGGCCCGCTTTACGCCATCCCAGGCTAACTGGTTGAAGCCTTTATCGTCAATGCCGCCCACGTCGGTCACTTCGCCATATTTCTTGGCGGCAGGCTCTTCCGGCGCTGCTTCTTCTTCTTTTACTTCTTCTTTCTCTTCTACAACCACTTCTTCTTTAGGCTCTTCCGCTTTTTCTTCAGCCGGCGCCGCCGGTTTTTCTGCCGGAGCCGGGGTTGCGGCGCCACCACAAGCAGCCAAAACCGCCATAACCACCAACAGCGAGAGAAGTGCAATAATACGTTTAATCATTTTGGTTCTCCTCCAAAATATTTGGTATTGTTTAAAACAAAAGTAAAAATAAGTGTCCAGACTTTAGTATGAACATCACCTCCTTTAAAATGAAGTTTTCCACTGATTAACTAAACTATACAAAACCTGTGATGAAGAAAATTGGCTATCGTTGCCAAATAAAACTTTAAAGTTGGATTGCCTGGGTAAATACTGCTTGTGTTGACTGTGGCGACAGTTTATGTTCACTAATTCACATAGTAGAACTATTATAAACCACCTGACATATGGAAGCAAAATTCATCCGGTGTTACATTTGTAATTCTACCGTTCCTACTCGCCCCCCCAGTGTCGCGCCAAGGCTAAATTGATGGATTAAATTGGTTCAATCTCAAGGCCTTTAAATTTTTGTAACCGTCCAACGAAACTTCGCCCCAAACCGACAAGTAATTTATGTCTCACGGATGGAAAAAACACGGATAATTTTATTTTTATCCGTGAGCCAAAATCTTGTCTCATCTGTAAAGAATTTTTGGGTTCAAGGATTTCACCCCCCCGCTTTGCGTCCCCCCGTTGTCGGGAAAAAATTCAGTGAACCCGCTCACTCCACACAAGATTAACATGACACATCTTGACACC